>NZ_RHPP01000005.1 GCF_003935715.1 Stenotrophomonas sp. 278
ACCCTGCCGCGCGCCGCCACACCGCTGCGTGTGGTCGTCGCCGCCGACCGCAGCGCCTTGGACGCGCAGGTCAGCAGCTTCCGGCAGCGCACTGCACTGGCGTTGATCGTGCTGGTGGCACTGTGGTTTGCGGTGCTGGTCAGCCAGGTGCACTACGGCCTGCGTCCACTGGCCGAGCTGCGGCGTATCGCCGAGCAGGTCCGCAACGGTGAGAACGTGCGCTTCCCGCAACAGGGCCTGGTGAAGGAAGTAGCGCCGCTGGCCGACGAGCTCAACGCACTGCTCGACCATCATGGCCGCATGGTCCAGCGCGCGCGGCGCAGCGCTGCCGACCTGGCGCATGCGCTGAAGACCCCGTTGACCGTGCTGGGTACCGAAGCCGAGGGCGACGGCAGCGACTGGCGTCAGACGGTGCGGGGTGAAACCGCGCGCATGCAGGCCAGCATCGACCGCTATCTGGCAGTGGGCGTGGCCGCCGATCACCAGCAGCGCACGCCGGTCGGCCCGGTGCTGGATGCGCTGTGCCGGTTGATGCAGCGCGTGCATGGCGACCGCGACGTGCGCTTTTCCTGCGATGCCAACGCACAGGGCCTGTTCGCCGGGGCGCGCGAGGATCTGGAGGAGATGCTGGGAAATCTGCTCGACAACGCCGGCAAGTGGGCGGCGCACACGGTCGAAGTGAGGGTGCGTCACGAAGGCACTCGCATGCGCTTCGAAGTGCGCGACGACGGCGCAGGCCTGCCCGAGGAACAGCTGGAGAACGTGCTGGGACGTGGGGTGCGACTGGATGAGCGCGCGTCGGGCAGCGGGTTGGGGTTGGCGATCGTGGCCGATATCGCCGAGAGCTATGGTGGAACGCTGACGTTGCGCAACGGTGCGCCGGGACTGGTGGCGACGCTGGTGTTGCCGGCGGGATAAGAACGCTGGCACACGCATGTCGCCATTATTAGAGCACCTGCTACGGGAACCGGCATGACATGGGCGCGTGGCGACGCGTTCGTGTCCACGGCGTCTCCAGGTCTGTCATGCGCGCATCCACCAGCAGTCAATCGCATCCAGCACGATGTGGATCATCAACCCGATCCCGAACAGGCGCGTCTTCTTCGGTACGCACAGCCCCGCATACACCGCGATCGCTGGCGCGGTGTGCAACGGGTGGAAGCCGATGCTGCACCGGTTCGGTGCATAGATCGGATCAGCCAGCAGGTGGTCCAGGTCGATGATCCAGCCCAGCAGCAGCAACACCCAGGCTGACAGGAAGCGCTTGCGCCAGAAGATCCACGCCAGCAGTGCAGGCACTGCGGCGTGGAGGAACAGGTGGAAGATCGCGCGGCTGCTCATTGTTCAGCCGGGCATCGCCCGGCGCTACGGTTCTGGTCAGACCAGCGGTTCATCGGACAGGTAGGTGTAGCCGGTCAACCCGGCTTCCAGCGCCTCGGACAGCTCCTGCGCGCGCGCCGGCTCCAGCTTCGCCGCCGCCACGCGCTCGGCGTAGGCCGCACGCAGGTCGTCCAGACGGTAGCCCACATAGTCCAGCATCACGTCGGTGGTGTCGCCGCGACGCTGCTGGGTGATGGCATAGCCGTCGGCGTCGGCCACCACTTCCACCGCGTCGGTATCACCGAACAGGTTGTGGATGTCGCCCAGGATTTCCTGGTACGCACCGACCATGAAGAAGCCGATGCGGTAGCTTTCGCCGTGCTTCATCGCGTGCAGCGGCAGCGAGGTGTCCAGGCTTTCGTTCTCGACATAGGTCTTGACCATGCCGTCGGAATCGCAGGTCATGTCGGCGATGATGCCGCGGCGGTCCGGCACTTCGTTCAGGCGCTCGATCGGCACGATCGGGAACACCTGGTCGATCGCCCAGGCATCGGGAATCGACTCGAACACGCTGAAGTTGACGAAGTACTTGTCGACCAGGCGCTCGTTGAGTTCATCCAGCGCCGGCCGGTGGCTCTTCTCGTCGTAGCTCAGGCGTGCACGCACACCATGGGCGATGGCGTAGAACAGGTCGTCGATGCGCGCCCGCTGCGGCAGGTCGATCTGGCCCAGCGCGTAGCTGGCCAGGCCCTCGGCATGGAAATGCTGGGCTTCCTGGAACAGTTCCACCGCCGGGCGCTGGTCCAGTTCCTCGTGGATTTCGCGCAGGTGGCGGATCGCCGCCGGCTCGTCGTCATGCGCATCCGGCACGCGGCCTTCCTGCGCCTGCTCCACTTCGGAGACGTTGGCGATCAATACCGCGTGGTGCGCGGTCATCGCCCGGCCACATTCGGTAACGATGCGCGGCGGGGTCAGCCCGTGCTCCTCGCAGGCATTGGCCAGCGGCTGCACGATGTTGCTGGCATAGGCGTTCAGGCCGTAGTTGATCGAGCAGAAGCTGCGCGAGCGGGTGCCTTCGTAGTCCACGCCCAGGCCGCCACCGACGTCCACGTGGGTGATCTTCGCGCCCAGGCGCGACAGTTCCACGAAGTAGCGGGTGGCTTCGCGCATGCCGTTGGCGATGTCGCGCACGTTGGAGATCTGCGAGCCCATGTGGAAGTGCAGCAGGCTCAGGCAGTCGGCGTATTCGGTGTCGCGCAGCGACTTCCACAGGTCCAGCAGCTGGCGCGGGGACAGCCCGAACTTGGCCTTGTCGCCGCCGCTGTTCTGCCACTTGCCCGCGCCCAGCGAGGCCAGGCGCATGCGCACACCGAGGCCCGGCTTCACGTCCAGCGCCTTGGACTCCTCCAGCACCAGCTTCAGCTCGGAGGGCTTCTCGATGACGATGAAGGTCTGCAGGCCCAGCTTGCGGCCGATCAGGGCCAGGCGGATGTACTCGCGGTCCTTGTAGCCGTTGCAGACGATCAGCCCACCCGGGCGCGACAGCGCCAGCACGGCCATCAGCTCGGGCTTGCTGCCCGCTTCCAGCCCAAAGCCCTCGCCGTGGTGGCTGGCCAGGGTGCCGGCCACGCCGCGGTGCTGGTTGACCTTGATCGGGTACACGGCGGTGTAGCCGCCGGCGTAGTCCCAGTCCGCCTGGGCCTGACCGAAGGCCGCCTGCAGCTTGCCCAGTCGCTGACCGAGGATGTCCGGGAAGCGCACCAGCAGCGGCAGCTTGGCCCCGGCCGCACGGGCCGAATCCACAATCGTGGGCAAGGACACCACCGGGCCGTCCGGCCCCGTCGGTCTCACCACCATATGCCCCGCCGGATCCACGTCGAAGTAGCCATCCGCCCAGTGCGGAATCGAGTAGGTCTTACGGGCTTGGTCGAGGGACCAATCGGTCATTTCAGTGGGCCTGGTTGGTAAAAAAGGGGGTGCATGATAACGCCTATATGCCGACAGCTCCGTTATCATGCGCGCCCGCGCCCGTGTCCAGGCTTGAACCTGAACGGGGCGGACCCCGTCCGGACGCGCCTTGTGCCGCCATCCCGGCTCCAACACCCTCCGAACAGGACCGTTACTCCATGACTGACAACAGCAACTGGTACATCGAGCATTTCGAGCGCACCGGCTCGGCCATTGGCTACCGCATCACCGGCAAGCTGGACGAGGTGCAGTCGCCGTTCCAGAAGATCGAGATCTTCCAGACCACCGACTGGGGCAACCTGATGACCATCGACGGGGCCATCATGCTGACCAGCAAGGACAATTTCTTCTACCACGAGATGATCAGCCACCCGGTGCTGTTCACCCACGCCGCGCCCAAGCGCGTGGTGATCATCGGCGGCGGCGACTGCGGCACCCTGCGCGAAGTGCTCAAGCACAAGGGCGTGGAAAGTGTGACCCAGTGCGACATTGACGAGCAGGTCACCCGCATGGCCGAGAAGCACTTCCCGGAGCTGTGCGATTCCAACAGCGACCCGCGCGCCGAGCTGATGTTCGACGACGGCGTGGCCTACATGGCCAACTGCCCGGCCGGCAGCGTGGACGTGGTGATCGTGGACTCCACCGACCCGGTCGGCCCGGGTGAAGGCCTGTTCAACAAGGCCTTCTATGAAAGCTGCTTCAAGGCGCTGAAGGACGACGGCATCCTGGTGCAGCAGTCCGAGTCGCCGCTGATGCAGCTGGCGCTGATCAACGAAATGCGCACCGAAATGGGCAAGGCCGGCTTCCAGTCGTTCAAGACCCTGCCGTTCCCGCAGCCGTGCTACCCGACCGGCTGGTGGAGCGTGACCCTGGCGCGCAAGGGCCAGAGCAGCTTCGACTTCCGCCAGGCCGATTCGGCCTCCAAGAGCTTTGACACCCTGTACTACACCGCCGCGCTGCACACCGGCGTGCTGGTGACCCCGCCGTTCGTGCAGGCCGCCCTGAAGGGTTGATTCCGGCGTAATCGGAGTGCCGACCAACGGTCGGCACCTACCCGGGGGGCGGTAGGTATCGACCGTTGGTCGATACCCCCTGCCCCTTACAGCGCCCAGATCCCGGCAATCACCAGCAGCACCAGGCCCCACTTGATCGCGTGGTAGGCAAACGCGCTCTTCGCGCGCAGCGCCTTGGCCTTCAGTCGCACCTTGTACAGGCCGCCAAACGCCTTGTTCACCCCACCGGTCGGATCGCCCGGCAGGTTCGGCGAGGCTCCGCCGGCCAGCAGCGTGGCCGCCACCGCGCGGTTGAACAGCCCCGGCAGGCCGAAGCGCAACGGCCGGGCGATATCGCAGAACAGGATCACCCGGTCTTCCTGGGTCTCGTTGTGCGCGTGGTGGATGTAGGTTTCGTCGAACATCATCCACTCGCCGTCACGCCAGCTTTTGCGGATGCCGTCCACTTCGATGTAGCAGCCATCGTCGTTCGGCGTGGCCAGGCCCAGGTGCAGCCGCAGCGAGCCGGCAAACGGATCACGGTGCGGGCGCAGCTCACTGCCCGGCGGCAGCTGCGCGAACATCGCCGCACGCACCTCCGGAATCGACTCCAGCAGCGCCGTGGTCTGCGGGCACAGCGCCTTGGCCGACGGGTGCGACGGGCCGTACCAGCGAAGGTAGAAGCGCTTCCAGCCTCGGCGGAAGAACGAATTGAAGCCCGCATCGTTATAGGTGCTGGAGGCGGCGATCTTGTCCGCATCGCGCAGCGCCAGCGCCTCGTCACGGATCATCTTCCAGTTCGCGCGCAGCGGCTCCAGCTGCGGGAACTCCTTGCCCGGGTCGAGGAAGGGCGTGGTCGGCACCTTGGAGAACATGTACATCACCACGTTGATGGGGGCCATGAAGCTGGAATGGTCGAGCAGCTGGCGCGACCAGCGCGCCCGGACCTTGCCGCGGTAGTGCACGTACAGCACGCACGCCACGAACAGGGCCACCACAATTATCTTGATCATCGAACGTCCACCGGCGGGGGCCGGAAAGCATCAGTGAAGGGGAGTTACACGCGGTGCTGGCGGGCCATGGGGAGCGGCGGGCCACGCGTGCCGTATTCAAGATCGTTATGGTCCGCGTGGCTTCGTGTCCGGTCAAGCCAGCCGTGTACAGGTAGCGGACAGCGGGCGCGCGCCGTGTCTCGGTTCCACATCAAATCATTGATTCAAAAGTACATTCGCCTGGCAATGAGGCGGCCGATCACAGGTCGCGCGACAAACTGTTCCACGCCTGGGCCCGACATTTGTCCGACAGGGGGGTGGATTGCTGTACTTCCGGGTACTAAAATTAACGAAAGTTTGACAACGCCCCATTCAGCAGCACCGGTACGCCTGACGCTTCGCGCCGACCACCGGGTCGCCCAGAGAATCGTCATGAATACTCCTGTTGCCTCGTGTGTCGATGACACCGCCCCTGCCCTGTTGCTCAAGCGCGGCGAACGCCTGCTCGAACCGGACGTCTACCGCACCTGCCTGAACGGCCAGCCGGCCGTGGTCAAGGACTACACCCGTTACAAGGGCACCCCGCTGTCGCTGGTGGCGCGCCTGCTGGTGCGCCGCGAGGCCAGCATGCTCAAGCGCCTGAGCGGCTGGAAGCACGCTCCTGCCCTTCTGGGCACCATTGGGGGCTTGGCGCTGGGCATGGAGTTCATTCCCGGCCAGACCCTCAGCGCGGCCACCTCGGTGGGTGCGGAGGTGTTCGAGCAGCTGCAGTTCGCGCTGAGCCGCCTGCACGCCGCCGGCATCACCCACAACGACCTGCATGGCACCAACGTGATGGTGAACGGCGGCGTGCCGGTGCTGGTGGACTTCACCTCGGCCTGGCGCAGCCCGCGCTGGCTGCCGGTGCACCCGGTGTCGCGCCAGCTGCGGCGCAGCGACATGAAGAACCTGCTGAAGATGCGCCAGCGCCTGACCGGCGAGCGGCCGACCGCTTCGCAGGCAGCACTCGTCGCCGACCCGCGCTGGGTGGCCGGCGTGCGGGTGGCCTGGAAGCGGTTCTACCGGTGGTTCAAAGGCGTTTGACCGTTATAAGGCGTCCGCGTCCAACTCGCCGGTACGGATGCGCACCACGCTGCCCAGGTCGTACACGAACACCTTGCCGTCACCGATCTTGCCGGTCCCGGCCGCCTTGACGATGGCCTCCACCACCTCATCAACCTGGGTATCGGTGACCGCCACTTCGATCTTCACCTTGGGCAGGAAGTCGACCACGTATTCCGCGCCCCGGTACAGCTCGGTATGGCCCTTCTGGCGACCGAAACCCTTGACCTCGGTTACCGTGATACCGGTGACCCCACGCTCGGCCAGCGCCTCGCGCACGTCGTCGAGCTTGAACGGCTTGACCACCGCCATGACCATCTTCATTCGTTGGCTCCTGTATTCGCGGCAGCGAGGATACCGCCTGTCGGCCGATGAACGCGATGCTGCCGCCGTATTCCGGCCACCCCCACGGGGATTATCCTAGGCGTGAACCTGGCCAGCCCCCACCGAAGCGGAGTCCCCCATGATTGACCTCAACCAGATCGACGACCTGGCCCGCCGCCTGAGCGACATGGTGCCGCCGGGGCTGCGCGAGCAGCGTGAGGAACTGCAGGCCACCTTCAAGAGCGCCCTGCAGGCCGGGCTGGCCAAGCTGGACCTGGTGACCCGCGAAGAATTCGACGTACAGCGCGCGGTGCTGCTGCGCACCCGCGAAAAGCTGGAAGCGCTGGAAAAGACCGTAGCCGCGCTGGAAGCCGCTGGCACTGCGCCGGAACGCCCGGCCCCGTAACCCAATCGGGATCGGGATCGCAACGCAGGATCAACCGTAGAGCCACGCCCTGCGTGGCTGCGCGGTGCGCGAACGGAAGCAGCCACGCAGGGCGTGGCTCTACGGACACCTGGGTTCGTGATTGACGCGCATGGCGCGTCACTACGACACGGTGACATGTTGTCGCTGCTGGCTCCAATCCCCATCCACCGTCACCTGCGCGTCGCCCAGGCGCTGGGTCAGCGCATCGAAATCAAGTTCCGCCATCGCCCACAGCTGGTCACCCTGGGTGCTGGCCAGTACGCCATCGGCCGGGAAACCACGGTCCATCGGCGCGTACAGCACCGCCTCACCAGTATTGATGTCCAACGCCGGGCTCCACGCCGCCTCGCCCGCCGTGACCGCCTTGGCGACGAACATGCGGTTCTCCAGCGACCGTGCCATGCAGCCAACGGTCACACGGGTGGCACCGGCGTCGGTGTCAGTGCAGCTCGGCACCAGCAGCAGCTGTGCGCCAGCTTCGCGCTGGGCGCGCACGCTGAGCGGGAACTCGCTGTCGTAGCAGACCGCGATGCCGGTGCGCACGCCGCCCAGGTCGAAGACCTGCAGCGCATCACCGGGTTCAATCACACCCAGCTGCTTCTCGAAACCAGTAAGCTGCATCTTGTCCTGATAGCCACGACGACCGTCGGGCGTGAACCACCACGCACGATTGCGGTAGCGGCCCTGGCCGACCTGCAACAGGAACGTGCCCGCCTGGATGATCAGATTCAGGCTCTGCGCCAGTTCGGCGTACAGCGCCAGCCAGCCGTCATGGAATACCTGTGTGCCGCGCAGCGAAGCCGGCAGGCTCTTTGATACGTCCGGCCCGAGCGCTGCCGCCAGCTCCAGCGACAGATACTCCGGCAGCACCGCCAGCTGTGCACCGGCGTCGGCCGCCTCGGCCAGCACGGTCCGCTGGCGTGCAGCAAACTCTGCCCAGGACGCCGGAGCCTGGATGGGATACTTCGCCACCGCCACTTTCATTGAGATGTCTCCAGTTCGCGCAGCCAGATGGTCAGCGCGTGCTCGCTCTGCGCCGGTTCACCCACGTCTTTCCACGCAAGCGTTGCACGCAGTTGAGGGTGTTCGTGGTAGCCGCGGCGCTGCCAGAATGCATGGTTGCTGTGGTAGTCCGCCGGGCAACGCGGATCGTCCGCCGCGCGCACGACCGACGCGAACGCGCTGGTGCGAATCCCCGGCAGGCGGCGCGCATGCGCTTCGCGTTCGTCGAAGAAGCGGTGCCCCAGTCCCTGCCCGCGATACGCCGGCAGCAGCACCGACTCTCCGCAGTAGAAGATCCGGTCTTCAGCCAGGTTCGCCTTCTGGAAGGGCAGGCGGATCGCCTCCTCGGCCTCCACCAGCGGCATGCCGGTGGAGGCACCCACGGGCGCACCCGCCTCATCCAGTGCCAACACCAGAACTCCACCGGCGGCTTGGCTCAGCGACTGCAGGTACTCGCGCTCATAGGCCATGTCGCCGTCGTACAGATACGGGAAGTCGCGAAACACCGCGATGCGCAGGCGTGCCACATGGTCCAGCCACGGCAGCATGTCTGCGCCGGTGACCCGCAGCACCTGGATGACTTGATCCATCTCAGGCGTCCGGTGCGATCTGCGCGATCCAGTCGGCCAGGTTGTAATAGTTGGTCACCCGCGCAATACGGCCGTCGCGCACTTCGAAGAAAGCACCGCCCGGCAGCACATAGCGCTGGCCAGTTGCCTCCGGCAGACCGTCGTCGGTGGCCTGATACTGGCCATGCACCACATAGCTGGCGGCCACGTGCACACCGTCGGCGTTGCTCATCACCACGATGTCCTTCAGCTGCTCGGCATAGTTGCGGTCCATGCGCTGCAGGAAGGTCCGGAAGGCCTCACGACCCATCTCGCGCGCGCCCTGGTTCAGATCATGGGCCACGTCATCGGCCAGCAGGGCCAGCATGCCGTCCCGGTCGCCGGCATTGAACGCCTGGTAGTAGCGCTCAACGAGCGCTTGTGCCTCAAGGGACATCAAGATTCTCCTGGTGGGGGGGAGCTGCACCTCGCAGCAGACGGCCAGTATCGGAAATCTTCAGGAGCAGGTAAATCCAAACCCCGCGTAGCGCCAGCCCTGCGTGAACGAACAAGCCAATAGAACGCCAGTTCCCTCGGATCTCCACCCAGCCCTACAGTCACGCAGCATTGAGCCGCTAACGCTCAGCCACCTCTGATTTCTTCACCCGCAAGGAACCGTACAAGATGTTTTCACGGATGACGCGTCTGCCAATTCGCCGGCCGCAGGCTCGAGTGCCCCTGCTGCTGTGCGGCCTGCTACTGAGCAGCCTCGCCCACGCCGAAGGAGCCCCCAGCGTGCAGATGCACCGGGCCGGTGCGGGTACGCTCGGCGCCGACGGCTGGACCGAGGCCACCTCCACTCTGGGTGACTTCTCGGTAAGCCTGCCCTGCCTGTTCAATGACTTCCGGATGACGCCCACGAGCGGTGACATGATCATGGCAGACGGGCTCGGCTGCCCCGCTGGTGCCATCCGCCTCAGCGCGGTGCGGGCGCACTATCGCGATGAAGCCTCGGCAAGCAGGTACTTCGAGAGAATCGCCACGGCCGAAAAGACACCGGGCGCGCAGCTTGAGCGTTCCACCCAGGACGGGCATCCCGCACAGACGCTGCGCACCGAAACCGATGCGCTTTGCGCGCTGGCACGTACGGTGCGGGCGGGGCACAGCAACATTCTGCTGATTGTGGAAGGACCGCGATCTCAGTGCGACGCGATCAAGGCCACGGCCGCGCCCTTTCTGGCCTCGTTGAAGCAGGGCACCAGGGACGTGGCAGCAGCGCCGGCCAACACGACATTGCCGGAGTGTCCGTTGGCACTGGAACTGGCCAACGGTCCCGTGCAGTCTGCCTTCAATGCGCTGCCGCATGATGTGCGCGAACAGATGGAAGAGCAGAAATGCCAACCAGCGACGGTCATGACACTCATGATGAGCCGGCAAGGCATCTGCCGGATTGGCGATACCACCATGTCGATGGCCTCGCTGATGACCCTCAAGGACAGCGGAGCGCCACTGGCGGTGACGTTCGGAGCCTGGTACGGTGCGGACACGGACGCGGCGCTGAAGGCGCTTCTTGAAAGCCAGCACACCCGACAGCCGCTTTCCGTGTACGCGCGCCTTACCTCGATAACGCGCGACGTCACCACGGTGGTCGGTCAGCCAGGCGGCACTCTCCTGTCGCTGACCCGGCCCTCACCAGGATCACCCGGCGTGGGGTTCAGTACAGTCAGCCAGGTCGCTCCGGCCAATCTGGAGGTGGTCCACCGGGACCTCAACACCTGCCGCTGAGGCAGGCGCAAGGGCGGCTGGCAGACAGCCGCCGCAGCCGCTTATGATCTGCGCACTTCTCCCCTGCACCGGTGTCATGGATCGATTCCGTACGCGCGCGCTCTGGCCGGCCCGGCTGTTCTGGTGGGCAGCGCTGTTTCTGCTGCTCGGCTGCGCTGACAGCGCAGTCGCCCAGACCGCGCGCAAGCCATCCCCCTACGAAGTCCGCCCGGGCACTGATGCCGCATCGCCCACGGCCACCACTGGCCCGGACTTCCTGCCGCGCATCGACAACCGCGCCCAGTTCCTGCAGCTGGCGCGGGTGTACAACGCCGGCACCGCCTTGGAACTGCCGCACCTGATCTTCGTGATCGACCGGCGTGACGGCAACCGCATCTACTACGTCAACACCCCGCGGCACGCACTGCACGAGCAGTTCGTGCGCCAGCAACGGCTGGTGCCCAGCCTGGACAAGGCCGCCCTCAACGCCCAGTACCGCGCGCCCGACCGCCGCTTCCTGTTCGGCACGCTGGCGTGGCAGCAGGACCTGCCCGGCTACACCTACGAATTCTGGGAAGGCGACCAGCTCACCGCCGCGCTGCTGCGCGAGACCGACGCAGCGGTGCGGGCTTCGTTCGCCGAGCCTGTCCGCTTCAAGACCAACTCCACCCAGCACGACGCCCTTGCCCGATCGACCCGCCTGGCATTCGTCACCCAGGAGGCACTGCTGCGCGAACAGCGCTTCCTGCCCTTGAATACCGGCAGCGCCGAGGGCCGGTTGCGCATCGTGCGTACACAGGCACAACTGGACGCACTTTCACCGCGTGACATTCCGGTGTTGGACGAGGTGCCCATCGCGCTCGCCCCGGTGGCCGGGCTGGTGACACAGCGACCCTCCACCCTGCTCTCGCATGTGAACCTGCTGGCGAAAGGCTGGGGCATTCCCAACGTGTACGTGCGCGATGCCCAGCAGACGCTGCGCCAATATGATGGACGTTGGGTGTCACTGCAGGTAACCGGCAACGACTATCGGGTCACCCCGCTCCAGCGCCCAGCCCGGGTGCCCTCCAGCAGCACACCTCGCCCGACGCTACGCAACCTGCCTCGCCCCGACCTCAGCGTGACCGCGCTCAGGCCCTTGGCTTCGCTGCGTGCACGTGACAGCCGGCAATGCGGGGTGAAAGCGGCCAACCTGGGCACGTTGAAAGCCGTGCTGCCACCGGCCGCCAGCGTGCCTGACGGCTTCTGCATCCCGTTTGCACATTACCAGGCGATGTCCGATCGGCTTGGCATTGCCGCACGCCTGCAAACCCTGCAGCGCCGCCCCGGCTTCGACAGCGATCCCAATGTTCGCCGTCAGGCACTTGCAACCCTGCGTGCGGAGATCACGAGCGCAACACCTGATCCCGCCTTCGTTCGCGATCTGCAGAACCGGTGGCAGCGTCAGTTGAACGCTGCTGCGGTGTTCGTGCGCAGTTCGTCCAACTCGGAAGACCTGCCCGGCTTCAGTGGTGCCGGCCTGTACACCACGGTGCCGAATGTGACCCGCGCGGAGGCGGTGGCCGAGGCCGTACAAACGGTGTGGGCCTCGGTCTACAACTTCGAAGCGTACGAAGCACGTGCCGCCGCAGGCCTGCCACAGGATGCAGTGTCGATGGCGGTACTGGTGCAACGCGCCGCGCCCTCGGACAGCTCGGGGGTGATGATCACACGCGACCCATTTGACAGCAGTCGCAAGCACATCACCTACATCTCGGCCAAGCGTGGCCTCGGCATCCGCGTGGTGGAAGGCAAGCGGCAGGCCGAGCAGGTGATGTACTCGAACTGGTCCAAAGCGGTGCAGGTATTGAGCCGCTCGGCCGAGGACACCCAGCTGGTCGCCCAGGCCGGCGGTGGTGTGCGCGAGGTACCCATCACCGGCTCACGCCAGGTACTGACCGACGCACTGGTTGCGCGCCTCGCCAAACTGGGTGTGGCCACCAAGCAGGCGCTGGGTGGCGTGGACCAGGACATTGAATGGGCCGTAGTCGGCGACGAGGTGCTGATCCTGCAATCCCGCCCTTACACCCCGTAAAGGCATGCCAGGCGTGGCTGCGCCATGCCAGACCAACCGACGCCGGCGGACGGGCATGGCCCGTCCCTACGCATGGCACATGCACCGCGGGTACATACGCCGTGCACTCAGCCCTGCTTGAACACGGAGCGCTTGCCAATCGGTGCGGTCTTGCGCGCAGTCGGCTTGGCCAATCCAGGAATCAGATAATCCGCCACGCTGCGCCCGCGTGCGGTCTTCTCGAGCAGCCAGCGCGGCGTGCTGCCACGTCCGGTCCAGGTATTGCGCTTGTTGTCCGGGTCGCGGTATTTCACCGGCACCTTGCCAAGCTTCGCCCGCTTGACGCGTTTAACGCGCTTGGCCGCGACCGGCGCTGCGGCCGTGCCGTTGCCGAGCAGTTCTTCGATGCTGTAGCCAGAGGCTTTGGCAATGGCCAGCATTTTCCGGCGGACTTCAGCAACGGGCGGACGCTTCTCCAGAAGCGCTTTGCGCTTCTGGGCGGCCTTCATGAGAGACGTGAGTTCGCGTGAATTGAGCTTTTCGAGGTCAATAGTCATCAAGCGAGAGTCGTGCCAAGCGCGTGGGCTGTCAAGCGCCAACCGTCATCAAGGTCGGACATTATTGTCCGTTGGCTGCACTTCGTTTTCCTCTTCGTAAGCTGGCAACTCCTGGCCGATCCTCAACGTATCGGCCACATGGTCCGATGCGTTGAGGATCGCACGACGCCAATGCGCCCGTTCAATGGCCGTAGTTTCCTGTCCGATTTCCACGATGCGTCTCATGAACAGCCGGATGGCTTCGGCCGGCGCGTAGTGCGTGCGCTTCAGCACGCCTTTGAAGTCAGAACGCAGCTCTTCTTCTACACGCGTGCGTACCCAGGCGGGCTTTTTCATCGGCGTGCCCTCCGACGCGGGTAGCCCAGTGCGGCTTCAAATTCATCTACGGGTACGTACGACCTTCGTATTTGCATGGCGAACCTCCTGCAGAGTGCGACCCCTGCCGGAATGGCAAGGGGTCGGGAGGTTAGAACCGCAAACCTAGAACACAAACGGCGGGCATATTCCCCCCTTGCGGGGGTGTTGTATTAGCCACCCTCCCGACGCAGGACGTACGTTCCGACGCAGGACAACGGTAGTTCAAGGTTTGGAGATTCTACGCTCCGGGGCCTACCCTGCAGGAATCGAACAGCAACTGACATAGCCAATTGCGCCACAATCGTGGCGATTTACTGGCGCGCGATCAAATGGTGCGACGCAATCGGCGCGGCAAACGTTCGAAGCGCCTGCGGCAGTAGACGAAAGCAAACTCAGGTAGCGTGGCGGTCACAAGCGGATGGATATTCCATTGTGTGACGTGCATGCGCTTTTTGCACATCCACGACTTACCGGCCAATTGCGACATCTGGCTCACCTGCGACACGCACCCCCTACTTGCGCAACATCGCGTATAGCCTCGTATTCGAGTCGCTCCTACGCAAAGCAAATCCATATTCACCAATGTGAAAAAGTCGATTCCTATCATAAATGATAGGAGTTGCTGGGTTTCCTATACTTTATGACAGATATGCGCCGGAGCACTACGGACTACGCCACCGTTGCGACCCAGAAGACCGCCAAGCATCTGGGAGAGATGGTCAGAAGCGCCCGCAAGGCACGCGGATGGTCGCAGGAGAGCCTGGCCGAACGCGCCAGAGTGAGCCCTGCAACCATGAACCGGCTCGAACAGGGTGGCGTCAACATCGCCTTCGGCACATGGCTCGCCGCCTTTGAACGCCTGGGACTGCTGTCCAAGCTGGACCAGCTGCGGGACCCCGTGACTGAGGCCATCTTGGAGGGCACGAAGACCAAGCGCCCGATCCGTAGCAAGCCCTCCGACCTGGACTTCTAAGCGCAGGTAGAGCATGCCTTTTGTTTTTGCGTACCTCCCCTTTGAGGTTACTGCGGTGCCCGCCGGCCTGCTCGATCTGACCGAGCAAGGGCCGAAGATGCAGGCGTCTCAGTTCCAGTACGGCGGTGCATAGCATTGCCCCACCCGTGTCCGCTTACCCATCGTGGCCACGGACATCGCACCGCCCGGGTGATTCTGTGGCCGCTCAATGGCCCTCAGGATGCTTGCTCTGGTCTTTGGGCAGAAGCCGAAGGGACGACCCGAGGAACTTTTTGCCATGGCATCGGGGTGGCCTGCATCGCGGCCACCCCGATCCTGCTCTACTGGAAGTCCAACGACAGCTCGACGAACATCGAACGCCCGAACGCGTTGTAGACGCCCTGGTCGTAGTAAGGCCAGTTGCCGTTGGTGTAGTCGCGCGGCGGGCGTTCGTTGGTCAGGTTGTTGGCGGTCAGCAGCACGCTGGCGAGCTTGTTGATTCGGTAGTTGACCGTCGCGTTCCAGGTGGTCCACGGCCCGATGTTGCGTTCCTCGCCCGCGGAGTTCCAGGTGCGGGCGTTGCGCACGCCGAACACATTTGTACTGAAGGCACCGATGTTCCAGCTCGCGCCCAGCGTAGCGCGGTAGTGCAGCTCGTTGGAGTTGGCGCAACACAGCATGTCCAGCACCGGGTCGCCTTCCTGCTGCTGAAGTTCGTGCTTCAGCGGACGATAGTAACCAGCGTTCACCCCGAACTCGCCCGCACGCCCGGCGCTCCAGCGGTAATCGCCCGATGCCTGGATGCCGGTCTGGCGCTGCTTGGCCAGGTTGATCGGATAGGAGAACACCTTTTCGACGCCGTTTGGATTGAGCGGATCGGTGCCGGGCAGGCGCTGTACCTGGGCGAGGATCTGCTGACAGGTCGGAGAGTTGATGTCGAAGGCCACATCGCCGTTCTCGGAGCGTCCCAGCCGGCAGTTGGCTTCGGTGGTCAGAATGCTGTCGGTGCCGAGGATGGAGACCTCGTTCTCGATCTTCACCGAGTTGTAGTCAACCGACAGATTCAGGGCGTTGTCCAGCGCGGACCAGACGAAGCCGTAGGTGAAGGTCTCCGCGGTGATGTCTTTCAGGTCGCGGTTGCCGGTGCTGGAGGACAGCACCTGCAGCGAGGACTGCGGGCATTCGTCGTATGTTTCCGACGTGTATCCCGCCTGACGGCAGAGGAAGGTGTCCACGTTGGTGGTGTACCCGCTGCTCTCGCGCGAATACAGATAGAACATATCGGGCGAGCGGAACGCCGTTGCGTAGCTGCCGCGCAGCAACAGCGACTCCACCGGGCGGTATTCCAAGCCCAGCTTCCAGGTCGCCTTCCCGTTGCCGCCGCCCTGCAGCGAATACTTGTCGTAGCGCCCGGACAGATTGGCGCTGAAGGTATCGAAGATCGGTACCTGCAGTTCGGCACCCACCGCGTAAAGGTCGCGCTGGCCTTCCGCCGACGTACCGGCCGTCGACCCGCGGAACAGCACGCCAGCGTTCGGATCGGCCGACTGGTTGAAGAACTTCTCACGGGTGCCCTGGAGGATCATTGCAAAGCCGACATCGCCGGCGGGCACACCGAACAGCGACGTGTTGGTCAGCAGCGCGGTCACACCCGTGCGGGACGCCGAGGACTCGGCACGATTGATGCCGCTGAACTGGTCGTATTGCTGGCGCGTCAATGGCTGATACAACAGATCGAGATTGGGTGCATAGGCATCGTAGCCGTTTACCTTGCCCAGCTGCGGTCCCAGGTAGTAGTCATCAATACCGGCGGTGGCCAGGAAGTCGGTGGATTTGCGGGTGACATCAGTGCTGGACCGGTTCACGTACACGTCGTAGTCGAAGCCGGTATCGCCCAGCCCGCCGCGTGCGCCGGCCGTGATGTTCAACGAGCGCGTATAGACCCGCTGGTCCTTCGCGTCCATTCCCACTTCTTCGGGCGCGTAGATGCGCTGCCACTGCTCGTAGTTGCCGCTGGTCTGGTTGTAGAAGGTCTTGTTCCAGAACGGACTGCCACCAGAGTACGTCGGTCGGCTGAAGCTGAACAGGATGTCCGAGTACAGCTCAGTGGTTTCGCTCAGGTGATAGCGCAGGAACGTGGTCGCGTTGACGTCCTCGCTCTTGTTGTAAAGCGTGGCCGTGGCCACGTTGTCAGGGCTTCCGCAGTAGTAGCCGGTACCCGCCGCGTTGCGATGCGCATAGGTGGTGCTGCCACTGAACAGGTAGGAAAGCGGCGCGCAGGTAGCTTGGCCGGGGTCGATGTAGCCATTGGGGGACATCTGCATGCGCAGGAAGGTGCGCGAAGGGTCCTGCGGGCCGGTCGGGCTGTCGTTGACGCTGTCGATGTAGCTGCGGTCGGAACCGAAGATCGGCTTCTGCTTCGTGTACTCCAGCCCGTAGCTGATATCCAGATTTCCGAAGGACTGGCCGCTGCTGAAGATGAAGCGCTGGCTGGAACCACCCCCATCGCTGTAGCCACCGGCGCGGTAGCGGAAGTGCGTGCCCTCCACCTTGTCCTTCAGCACGATGTTGATGACCCCTGCCACAGCCGACGAGCCATACACCGACGACTGCCCACCGGTGAGCACGTCGATGCGTTCGACCATGCCCAGCGGGATGTTGGCGATGTCCACGATGCTGGTGTTGCCGTTGTAGGCAAGCGGATAGCTGTTGAGCGGGCGACCGTTGAGCAGGGTCAGTGTGTAACTGGGATCCAGCCCGAACAGACTCACCGTCTTGGCACCCGGGGTGTAGTTCCCCGTGCCTTGGGAATCCTGCACGGAGCCGTTGGACGTGGGCAGCGAACGCAGCGCGTCGAATACCGTGGTGAAGCCCTGCGCTTCGATCTCTTCAGCGGTGATGGTGGTCACCGGCGAAGGCCCTTCGACCTGCGCGCGGGGTATCAGCGAGCCGGTGACGTTCACAGTATCCAGCTGGCGTGTGGCCGGGGTGGCACCCTCCTCCTCGGACGTGGATGACTGTGCCTGTGCGAGCAGAGGTTGGAGCAGTACGGACGACACCAGCAACGACAGCAACGTGCGCTTCATCTTGCAGATCTCCAGTACGAGGTCTCCCGGCGCGGGTATGGCGCAGGAGAGGGGGTGCGGGTTCCATGAGGCGTGGGGGTGGGGATTTTCTAGATCGATCTAAACTCGTTGTCAATAATTTGAAATGAAACCATTTCCAAGCGCTTAGATCGAACGAAATGGCACTTGCGTCGGTCCACGGCCTTGTTGCAGGATCAGCGCGGTTGCCCATCACGTCCTGGAGTGCCGCACATGCGTCTGCGCCGTTGCCTGATCGTCCCCGTGGTTGCTGCAACCCTCGCCTTTTCCAGCGCTTACGCGGCCGACATTCAACAGACCCGCGACGGCGTCACACTGACGTACCAGGACGCAAGCGGATCGACAGTTGCAGATGTGCGGGACCGGATCATCGCCACTTTCTTCGCCACCTACCCGCAACAACGACGCGACTTCCATCCGTCGGCACCGTCCAGCGTGCGCATCGTGATGGACCCGTCGTATGACGGCGTCGCTTATGTAGGCGAAAAGGAAAAGTCGGCCACCATCACGATCAATCCGCGCTGGCTGGAAAAGCACCCTCACGACACCGACCTGGTGACCCACGAAGGCATGCATATCGTGCAGGGGTATCCCGGCTACGCCAGCGAGCAGGCACCTTCGTGGCTGGTGGAGGGCATCGCCGACTATGCCCGCGACCAGTACGGTGTTGACAACGCCGCCGGAGGCTGGGCGCTGCCAACGCAGGTCAAGCCGGAGCACAAGGTGGACAGCGGCTACCGGGTCACCGGCGCGTTCCTGAAATGGAGCGAGGCCGCGCATCCGGGCCTGGTGAAGGCGCTCGATTCGGCGTTGCGCAGTGGCCGCTATACGCCGGCGCTGTGGAAGGAGCGCACGGGTGAGGACCTGTCGGCGCTGTGGCAAGCCTATTCCACCCGGCAGTAGCGCGTCTGCAAAGCAGAAATCTCTGACATGGCCTATCTGCCTGTGCTGATAGGCATGGGCATGCCGCGCTTCCAGACTTTCGGGCTCCTGCCACAATCCGGAGCCCCGCATGAGTCTTGCGCTGGTGCACAGCCGCGCCCGCATCGGCATCCACGCGCCTGCGGTACGTATTGAAGTCATGCTGAGCGGCGGCCTGCCGCACACCACGCTGGTGGGTCTGCCTGCCGCGGCGGTGCGGGAGTCCTGTGACCGCGTGCGTGCGGCGTTGCTGTGTGCGCAGTTCGAGTACCCGAACCAGCGCATCCTGATCAATCTGGCCCCGGCCGATCTGCCCAAGGAAGGCGGCCGCTTCGATCTGGCCATTGCACTGGGCATTCTCGGGGCCAGCGGGCAGATCGACCCGCTGCTGTTGAATCGCTACGAGTTTCTGGGCGAACTGGCGCTGACCGGTGAGCTGCGCGGTGTGGATGGCGTCCTGCCTGCCGCGCTGGCAGCGGCGGAGGACGGCCGCAGCCTGATTGTGGCCACTGCCAATGGCGCGGAGGCCGGGCTGGCCCAGGACGCAGACGTTCGGGTAGGCCGCACCTTGCTGGAGGTATGCGCCTCACTGCAGGCGCATGATCTGCCGCGCGCCGTTCCAGCCGAGGCCGTCGCCGCGCGGGTGCCGGACCTCAGTGACGTGCGCGGGCAGCCCCTGGCTCGTCGAGCATTGGAGGTCGCCGCTGCCGGCGGCCATCACCTGTTGCTGCTGGGCAGCCCGGGTTGCGGCAAAACGCTGCTGGCGTCGCGTCTTCCCGGCATTCTGCCGGACGCAACCGAGGCCGAAGCGCTGCAGACCGCGGTCATCAGCTCGTGCAGCGGCAACGGCATTGATACGGCCCGTTGGCGACAGCGCCCGTTCCGCGCGCCGCATCACACCGCCAGCGCGGTGTCGCTGGTGGGTGGCGGCAGTTACCCACGTCCGGGTGAGATATCGCTGGCACACAACGGCGTGCTGTTTCTGGACGAGCTCGTCCTTAGGTCGTCAAGTTGACTGACAACACGTCGGCTTCTGACGGGAAGAGGGAGTACTCACTGCGTTTCACATAGTCACCATGTGCGGGGTCCGTTTCCGACCAGAAGCAGACAGCCACCCCCTCCCTCATGAATACCCCTAGGCCGCAGCAGACCTCGGGCCCGCTGTGGCCAAAGGGTTTTGGGGCAGACTACGCCAGTTGCCTAAATTCCCTGGGTCAGGAAGTCCAGCCCGCCCCTTCCAGGACGCTTTAGATCACGTCAAGTTGATGCATCGTCCACGCAGAAAATCCCATGCATCGCGCCCAGCAGTGCTGCAACGCGCGGGTCTTCCATGCGGTAGATGATCGACCGCGATTCCCGTCGGGTCGCTACGAGCTTTCGTTGACGGAGTTCGGCCAGTTGCTGGGAGAGCGCCGGCTGTCGAATGCCGGTGGCTTCCTCCAGTCCGCCCACCGTCATTTCACCTTGCGCGAGCTGGCATAGCAGCAACAGGCGCGAGGGGGTGGCCATGAAGCGCAGCAACTCGGCCACTTCAGGCACGCGCTCCTTCATCGTGGCTAGGTCTGACGGGCTGAATGGGGGGCTGGTCACGGGTAAGGGCAACTTGGGCAGGTGATGTGATGCAAAGACCATGCGGGCACGCGTCCAATCTAGCATATTTCCATAGTTGCACATATTACGTAACTATGTAATTCTCAGGTCGCGAAGCCTCTTGGAGCCAGCCATGATCCCATCCGTAGCGGTAGACGCCCCCTTGGACCAGGCTGTGCGCCTGGTCAGCGATGCGCGTGCCGGCCTGCTTCCCTCACCTTCCGTGAAGACGTTCTTTGACCCTGCTACGTTCACTGCCAGCCACGTCGTACGCGATCCAACTTCTTCAGCGTGCGCCATCATCGACAGCGTCCTGGACTTCGACATGGCCGCAGGCCGCACGTCCACTTCCTCCGCATCGGCGTTGGTGGACTACGTGCGTGCCGAGCGCCTGCAGGTGCAGTGGTTGCTGGAAACCCACGCGCATGCCGACCACCTGTCCGCGGCTCCATGGCTGCAGGAGCAGGTGGGAGGCGCGCTGGCTATTGGCGAACACATCACCGCAGTCCAGGAAACCTTCGGCAAGCTCTTCAATGCCGGTACTGCATTCAAGCGGGATGGCAGCCAGTTCGATCACCTGTTCGCCGACGGTGCCTCCTTCCGCATCGGTAATCTGCAGGCGATGTCGCTGCACGTGCCAGGCCATACTCCCGCTTGTCTGGCGTACGTGATCGGCGACGCCGTATTTCCTGGCGACACGCTGTTCATGCCGGACTACGGCACTGCCCGATGCGACTTCCCAGGTGGCTCAGCGCGCCAGTTGTATCGCTCGATCCAGCGCCTGCTGTTCCTGCCCGACGCCGCCCGCGTATTCCTGTGCCACGACTACAAAGCCACCGGCCGGGACCATTTCGCATGGGAAACTACCATCGGTGCCGAAAGGGCAACAAACATGCATGTGCACGAGGGCGTGAGCGAAGCCATGTTTGTGGAACTGCGGGAGGCTCGTGATGCCACACTTCCGATGCCACGGCTGATCCTGCCGTCAGTGCAGGTCAACATGTGCGCCGGCCATCTGCCCGAGCCCGAGGAAAACGGCGTGCGATATCTCAAGCTGCCGGTGGACCTGCTATGACGCTCTCTCACCTGGCCTGGTATTGGCCGCTCGCTGGCGGTGCCATGATCGGAACAGCGGCCGGAGCCTATCTACTCCTTCTCGGGCGCGTTGCTGGCATCTCGGGACTGCTTGCCAAGACACTGGGCATGACGGGTGACGGCGGGCGCAGCGGTGCAGTCCTGTTTCTGGCAGGACTTGCCCTGGCGTCAGGCTTGGCATTGGCGGCCCGACCCATACCCCTGCCGGCGCTCTCCGCAAACGGAACTGTGGTGCTGGTGATCGCCGGACTGCTGGTGGGTTACGGAACTCGCCTTGGGGCTGGCTGTACCAGTGGGCACGGTGTCTGCGGCCTGGGCCGGGCATCGCCGCGGTCGGTGGTGGCGACCTGCGTGTTCATGCTCGTGGGCATGGCCACGGCAACCCTGGTACAGATTACGACCGGGGGCCCGGCATGATCCGTCTAGCCGCGTTCCTGTGCGGCGCACTCTTCGGATTGGGCCTGGTCGTATCCGATATGGCCAACCCAGCCCGCGTGCTTGCTTTCCTTGATGTGAGCGACGCCTGGGACCCCTCCCTGGCGCTGGTCATGCTGGGCGCACTGATCCCTTCCGGCGCAGCCTACCTGTGGATACGCGCCCGCAAAACGCCGCTGCTTGCCGTATCGCTGCACATTCCCGCCCATCGCATCATCGATCGGCGCCTGGTGATCGGTGCGGCGATATTCGGCCTGGGTTGGGGTCTGGCCGGACTATGTCCCGGCCCAGCCATCGCGTTGCTGGGAACCGGCCAGCCCTTCGCGATCATCTTCGCCACGGCAATGATCGCTGGCGTGCTCCTGCATGGCCTCATTCACCGCCCCACTGCAACTACGGGAAAACCATGAACCTCAAGCCACTCTCCGCCAGCCTCAAGGTGTCCGGCCAGCTCCTGCCAAAGGACATTGAAGCCCTGAAGGAGCAGGGCTTTGCGAGCGTGATCTGCAACCGCCCCGACGATGAACAGCCGGAGCAGCCCAGTCACCATGCGCTGCAGGCCGCCTGCCACCAGGCGGGCATGCAGTTTGCCTATCTTCCTGCGCTGCCTGGCGTCATTACCGATGATCAGGTGCATACCTTTGCCAGGTTGATCGAAGCGCTGCCAAGCCCTGTTGCCGCGTACTGCAGAACCGGCACCCGTGCTGCGATGCTTTGGGCGCTGTCGGAAGTCGTTCACAATGGAGCGGCGTTTGACCACGTCCTGTCTGTTGCTTCGGATGCAGGCTATGACCTTTCTTCCATCGCAACACGGCTGCAGCAAGGCCCGGCGTCCGGCGACTGACATATGGAAGCGCTATCTCTGCTGCAGTTGGTTCTGGGCGGCCTGTCTGGCGTCCTGGTCGGCTTCGTCCTGGGCGTGGTCGGTGGGGGCGGATCCATCCTGGCGGTACCACTGATGCTCTACGTGGTCGGAGTGGGAGATCCGCATGTGGCTATCGGCACCAGCGCCCTGGCAGTAGCGGTCAATGCGGTGTCGAATCTGGTGATACATGCCCGTAGAGGGAACGTTCGATGGCCTTGTGCCTCGGTCTTCGCTCTGGCGGGGATCGCGGGCGCATACCTGGGTTCCAGCTTGGGCAAGGCGTTCGACGGCAGGAGCCTGTTGGCGCTGTTTGCTGTGGCTATGATCGTTGTCGGCATCGCCATGCTTCGCAGGCGCAACACGCCTGGACTCACGGACGCTCGGCTCGGCAGAGGCAACGCGCCCGCGCTGATTGGGCTGGGCGCCACCGCCGGCGGGCTTTCTGGCTTCTTTGGCATTGGCGGAGGCTTTCTCATCGTGCCCGCACTGGTGGCCGCGACGGGCATGCCGATGATCGCCGCAGTCGGAAGCTCGCTCGTCGCCGTCGCCGCATTTGGCATGACCACCGCACTGAACTACGCGCGTATAGGTCTGGTCAACTGGAAGCTCGCGGCAGTTTTCGTCGTTGCCGGCGTGGCTGGCGGTATTGCAGGTGCAGCAACTTCGACGAAGCTGGCCAACTATCGTGGAGCTCTGAACACGGTATTTGCAGTACTGATCTTCATTACTGCCGCATACATGCTGTGGAAGGTGAGCTGACCGGATGTGCTCCAGACCACAGCCGAGCACTGATAGCCAGCGCAGCGCTTCAAAGGCTTTGATAGGAAGATACTACGAACGGTGGTCCACATCCTCCAGAGTCAAATAAGATGCGACGGCTCGAAGCGCCTCGCGATCAGCTTCGAAATCCATGGCCAATAGGCCGCGCTCCAACGCGATGCGGGCATGCGCCTGTGATGCGACTCTTGTCGCTTCATTCGAGGACCCTGCCAACGCTGCGAAGGCCTTCTGCAGCCGGATACTGACCTCCAGGGACGCGGCGGCATCCCTGGCAATCGGAGTGAACGCGTCCTCAAACATGTCGCGTACGTCGAGACACTGCACGTGCACGCGCGGATACAGCACCTCGCCTGTCGCAGCGTCCCCTCCGTGGCTGGACCATGCACAGAGCAGCCTGACACATGTCCCGATGACGTCGATGCAGGTCCCAGGGTCGTTCACCGCAGGTGACATGGCTCGCTGGGCAATTTCCGCAAGCACGACCAGCCCGAACCGTGGGTCATTTTCGATGGAGCGCGCGTCGCTAAAGGAAATGGCTGAGATCACTTTACTCTGTACTTCAGGAAGTAGATTTCCCTCGATGGCTATCAACGGACGGGTTGGGGTTGCGAACGTACCCGGCTGGCAGAGCAGATGAACGCGTAGATCATGTTCCTGCGCAATGGCGTTGATCCGCCCGACATCCACGTGTTCAACGTAGGCCACCTGATCGCCGACCAGCTGCACCGCCCCCTCTCCTACCCGAACCGCACTGGCTCCGCCGAGCGAAGGCTCCTCGGCGCGGCGCTTCATTGCCACTTGGGTCGCCCGCTCCACCAGATCGATGGTTTCGCCGACGCGGCCAAAGCGTGAGAACTGCTCGATAGCCCGGAGCAACGTCACTGTGATGACGATGATGACCGCGATAGTTGCCCCGAACAGTACAAGCCGGCCGCTATCTCCGTAGATGCCGGTGCTGAGCGCGATGAGGCCCACGATCGAGAACAGGAAGGCACCAATGAAGGTGGCCAGCGCACCTTGGGCCCGGGTGTCTTCGATCAGCAGGCGGGCCGCGCGCGGGGTGGCGCTGCTGGACGCGGACCCGTAGGCCGAGACCATGGTGGACAGCGAGAAGGTGGTGACCGTCAGCATCGACGCGGCAAGAATGCCAAGAATGTTGCCGACGGAATCTGCGCCGATCCGCGCGGCAAGGCCGACGGGAATGAGGAACTTCAGGAACGCGCCCGCCAACGCCGTGATGATGCCTAGGGCGCCATACAGGGTCGAACGGAACCACATCCGCTTTGTAACTTTGCTGGCTGCAAGCCTCAATCTGGTGAGCATGGGCTACTTCCTGGGAAGTTCGACCATCAATAGCACGGCCGGGCGCCGAGGCCACGTCAACGCAGGGTCATGCCCGACCCAAGGCAGATGCCGCTACTCCGGGCGGCATCTGTGTGCAGATTCTACGAGCGCACCTTGTCCAGGAACTGACGGTGGCGCTCGTATTGATCGAGCACATCGTGGATGAGTTGAACCTTGGTCCATCCCATGACGTCGTAGTCCTGCCCGCCCTCCCGCAGATAGACCTCCGCACGGTAATGACGGGTACCCTCGCTGACCGGCCGACGGGGATCCTGCAGGGCGAACGTCGGCGGCTCATAGGGCTGGGGCCGTACCGAGTAGAAGAAGTCCATCTCCTCGCCATGGCCAACCTGCAGCCACGCACGACCATCCTCCCCCTTGGAGACCTGGACCGGCAGATCCTGCTTGCGCAGCTCAGCCGCAACCTCTTCCAATGCTGGGATGACACGCTGCTCGATGAAGCCTGTCACCTCGATCTTCAACGGATTGTGCGCCAGCAGGCGCAGGCGCGCCCGCCAATCCTCGCTGGTACCCGGCAAGATACGTGCCTCGCGCAGGATCGAGCGCTTGGTTGCATCCAGATGCATGGCCTTCAGCAGTCCCCAGCACATCAGGATCATGACGATCGTAAATGGCAACGCACTGGCAATGGTGGCCGCCTGCAATGATTCCAAGCCGCCGGCCACCAGCAGGGCAATCGCAAGGCCGCCGACCAGCAGCGCCCAGAAGATCCGCTGCCAGACCGGCGATTCCTGCTCACCCTTCGAGGTAAGCATGTCGATTACCAGCGCACCGGAGTCCGCTGAGGTTACGAAGAACAGCGCAACCAGGATGACCGCCAGCGAAGAGGTCAGCATGGTCAGCGGCAGGTGCTCCAGAAACTCGAAGAGCGCCATCGAGCTGTCGGTTGAGACCGCCTGCACCAACTGCTGGATGCCCTCCGCCCGCACCATGTGCAACGCGGTGTTGCCGTAGATGGTCATCCAGAGGAATGTGAAGCCAAGCGGCACAAGCAACACCCCCACCACGAACTCACGGACGGTGCGTCCACGTGAGATGCGCGCGATGAACATGCCAACGAAGGGCGACCAGGCAATCACCAGCCCCAGTAGAACAGCGTCCAGCCACCCAGCCAACCCGTGGGTTCGTAGGCATAAAGGTTGAAGGTCATCGAGAACAGCTGGGAAACGTACATGCCGGTGTTCTGCACCAGTGCCTGCATCAGGTGCACGGTGGGTCCACAGACCAGCACGAAGGCCAGCAACGCTGCCGCCAGGATCATGTTGAGCTCGGACAGCCTGCGTACGCCGCTGTCCAGGCCAGCCACGACCGAGCCGGTCGCCACCAGTGTGATGACGGTGATCAAGCCAACCTGGACGAGCGTACTGACCTCCAGGCCGAACAGGTAGTTCAGGCCGGCGTTGATCTGCATGACGCCCAGCCCCAGCGAGGTGGCCAGGCCGAAGATGGTACCCAGCGCGGCGAACGTGTCTACAGCATGCCCCAACGGGCCGTGGATACGATCGCCGATGAGCGGATACAGTGCGGATCGGACACGCAGCGGGAGATTGTGCCGGTAGGCAAAGTACGCCAGCGACAGCGCTACCACTGCGTAGATCGCCCATGCGTGGATGCCCCAGTGGAAGAAGGTGATGCGCATGGCCTGGCGGGCAGCTGCGGCCGACTCGGGCGAGCCGACCGGCGGCGTGGCGTAGTGCATGATGGGCTCGGCAACGCCGAAGAACATCAGACCGATGCCCATGCCGGCAGCGAACAACATGGCGAACCAGGAGCCGTAGCTGTAGTCCGGCGTACTGTGGTCAGGGCCGAGTTTGATGCGGCCGTAACTGCTGATGGCGACGCCGACGACGAAGACCAGGAAGCCGGCCACCGCAAGGATGGTGAACCAGCCTGCATCATTGGCAGCCCATGACTTGGCCGCGGTGAACCACCGCGTGGCTATATCGGGCGCGATGGCAGCAAGCGCCAGCAGCGCGATGACGATGGCTGCCGTGGGAATGAACACCTGCGGAAGGATCCGCTGGCGAACGGAGGGATGTTGCGGAGCCGTGCTCTGCATGGATACCTCCGTGTTGTTGGGTGAAGAAGCCTCTGGCTTGCGCGAGGCCGATCAGAAGTAGAAGCCGATGTTGAAGTTCAGCCGTGAATGCCAGCGGGAAGGACCTCCCTCGTCGATGCCGATACCATCACCACCGGCAAACCACATGTTGCGGCCAGCGATCCAGTCGACATAGGTGAGCATGATGCCTTTCTGCAGGCTGCAACCGGTCACGTTCTGCCACGAATCACGAAGGCCCGCGCGGTGCCCGACCGGGCGGGTCATGCTGAGGTTGTTATAGCAGGTGATGTCATCCAGCCAGCCCTTCTGGCCGAACGAATAGGCGATGTTGGCGCTTGGCACATCGGCCTGCGCTGCAACCTGGAAGGGGGATTGGAACGCCGACATTGCGATGCGATCTCCGGGCACGGCATACCGGTACCGCGCCCACTGCAACTGCGCGGTCCAACCATCGCGCTGCCACTGTGCGTGGAGGGCCGCGCCCTGATGACCGTAGTGACGCCGTGTCTGAGTGTTCTGCACCTTGCCAGCAAACGCTGATGCGCCCAGCAACAGCTCGCCGCCGCCCCAGGCGCGCGCGCGCTCCACGCGTGCATGCAGTCGTTGCCGCTCACGATACGGCAACGCCTCGGTCTGCGCGACATCAAAGGAGTAGCGATCATAGCGAGCCCCGGACCCGTATTCGTCTCCGGAGAACCAGCCGAGATGCCAGGTCGTGCTGCCGGTGCGGTGAATCACTACAAGGCCCGGATCGTAATCATCCTCAATGCCCAAGTAGTAGCCGGAGCCGAACCAGAAGCTCTGCGAAACGGTAGGGAGCAGCCCGAACGGGACTTGCTGGATACCTGCCTTGAGCTGGGTAGCATCGGAGAACTGCCAGCCCGCGTAGGCGTGATGCACGGCGTCGAAGCCATCGTACCAGCGGTATTGGGCAGAGAAGGAAAACGGTCCGGTTCCAGCGTCAAGGTCTGCACGCAGCAGTTCAAGCTGCAGGCGGCTGGTCGGCCCGTAGTCGAGCCAGCCATAGTTGAACCTGACGGCGCCTCCTGGATCAAAGTAAGGATCTCTATGGAGGTTATCCTCAGAAGCATCTGCAGCCAGCGAAGTTCCCGCCAACGCGGCAGCGACAATGAAGGGAATTGATCTCACGGTTATGCGCCTTGCCTCCCTGATCTGCTACGGAAAGCGCTTGAGTCTAACGTCGATTCATCCAATGCCTCAAACTGGCGATCTCAAAGAATTCTTGGCGGGACCACAGCAATCACTCACGGCGCATCTTTAGTCCTCAGGTCCATATGCCACGTGAAAATCATGTGCAGTGAGAGAGTAGCTAACACGATAAACTTCTTAGTAGTCGATCCTGAGATTGAGCGACTCATAGTGGACATGGAGTGACACGCAATGTCATTTGAGAATAGGCTAGGGCCTCGACATCGGGGAAGAATTCATGACTATTGATATCAGCGGCCTTTCTGCCAAGGAACTTCGCTCACTGATTGCTCAGGCGGAGAAGCAGCAGTCCAAAGTGCTGTCACGCCCTAAGGCCACAGCGATGCGCGCCAAGATCAACAAGTACGTCAAGGATCATGGATACACGATAGAGGAACTCTACGGCGCTTCAGTGATCGTGCCCTCCGAAACCGCCAAGAAGCGAGGTGATCGGAGGCCTGCCAAATCGACAGTGCCCAAGATCGCTCCCAAGTACCGCAATCCTGCAGTGCGCGGCCAGACGTGGTCCGGTCGAGGGCGGCAACCGCGATGGATAGCCGAGCTGGTAGCAAGCGGAAAATCACTGAATGACTTCCTGATCAAGTAGTGATAGCGAGGTAGCCGCACACCGGTACCGCAGCAAGTCCTGAGAATCATTAGTCATCAGATCGAACAGGATGCTGGTGCGCGGAATGCCCTGCCAGGTAGGCGATCAAAGATTTCAGCTAGTCGCAGTTGATGTGACAGCGGGCGAACAGCAGGCGCTCCCCTTGCCTTTGGAGAGTGGGCTCAGGCAGCAATGATTGCAGTATCCACTTCTGGCCGACAGCTGCCGTCCGATCTGGCAGGATCCGATTCCTAGCGGGGATTCGACGCTGCCCGGGCCCTGCGTGTGGCGTGCAACCGCTCCGGGCGTCAGGCAGCCCGATCAGCCCCATGCCGAGCGGGCCGCCGATGCGCGGGCTCACCTAACTTCCCCCGGACCATTCAGCCAACTCCATTGTGAGCATGACTCTTTGCACTGTCGTGCCCGGGTGCCTGGGCCTAAGGTTGCCGGCCGGCATCGGTTCCGTCGGCACTCGCCAATCCATTTTCCAGACGACCTGGCCCAGGGAAATCCATGCTGCCTGCACTCTTGCGCACCGCCTTGCTGACCGTTGCCCTGTCGGCATGGCTTCCAGCCCAGGCGCTTGCGGCCGGTTCTCTTAAGGAAGCCAACAGCAAGGCCAGGGCCTTCATCCAGCAGGCCATGCAGAAGCAGCGGATTCCGGGCCTCCAGCTGGCAGTGGTGCAAAACGGGAAAGTAGTGCTGCTGGAGAACTACGGGTTCGCCAATGTCGAGAACCGGGTGCCTGTTACTGGCAAGACGCTGTTCCCGATCAACTCGGCCACCAAGTCGTTCACCGGCGTAGCCATGATGCAACTGGTCCAGGACGGACGGGTGGATCTGGACGCCCCCTTGTCACGCTATTTGGACGATGTGCCCGCGACCTGGCGTGGGGTGCGGATCCGGCAGCTGCTGGGGCATACATCAGGCCTTCCGGAGATCATCGACTCGCAGGGGGCCTTTGGCGGTGCGACGGAGCCGGAGGCATGGAGCGCGGTCGAGGCTCGGCCTCTGGAGGTATCGCCAGGCGAACAGTTCTCGTACAACCAGACCAACTACGGCCTGCTGTCGCGGATCATCGTCAAGTTGAGCGGGCAACCATACGAGCGATTCGTGACGCAGCGACAGTTCGATGTGGCGGGCATGCCCTCTACCACGTTCGGTGACAGCTATGACCTGGTTGCCGGAGCCGCCACGATCTACAGCTGGTCGCCGCGGGGCTCGCTGGCACCGGACGATGGTGAGCGCCTGTCGCATTGGATTTATGAAATGCCCTACAGCCTGTGGGCGGGTGGCGGAATCCAGACGACGGCCGAAGAGCTGCCGCGCTGGATCATTGCGCTGTCGCAGGACCAGTTGATTGATGATGCACATGTCCAGCGCATGTGGCAGCAAGAGCCACTGAACAGCGGGGCGAAAAGCGATTGGGCCTTAGGCTGGCCGGTTTTGAAGGCTGATCGCCCGCGCCAGGTCGCAGGCATTGGCGGTGCCCGCGCGGCATTCGTCGTCTACCCGGACGAAGACTTGGCCGTGATCGTGCTGACCAATCTTGCCGGTGCGAACCCGCAGCGGTTTGTTCGACGCATCGGCGAGTTCTACCAGTCGCGGGCGAACGACTCCACCCATTGATGCCGACGAAGCTCCGGGACGACGTGTGCTTTCGGCACGAAGCGGACGTCCACACGCACACCTTCTGGCTGGCGCCAGGGGCGGCCGCCGCGAGAACAGGGACAGGTGTGCGGCCCTCGGTGTTCGGCTATCTTGAGAGTTCTTGCCAAAACCCTTCAAGCACAGACGCATGCAAGCGATTTCGAGGATTGTTCGAAACGGGCGGTGGCTCAACTACTTCGTATTGTCCGTCGTGTTCTTGGCTGCCGGCTGCAAGGGCGAGCATGTGCCGGCAAAGGATCTCGGGGCGGACCTCGATGAGGTGGCCGCAACACTGATACAGCAGCCGTTGCTCCACTCAACCTCGATCGCAGTCGTATATCGGGGCCAGGAATTCATCCGTCATCGCGGCAACATGGAAGCCGGCAGGCTGAGCCCTCCGACCGACGCGACCCTCTACGAAATCGGTTCGTTGAGCAAGACCATGGCAGGGACCCTGATGGCCAATGCCGTCCTGGAGCGCAGGCTGGGGCTGGACGACGATGTCCGGAAGTATCTGCACGGCAATTATCCGAACCTGCAGTACAAGGGCGACCCCATCCGCATCCGTCACCTGCTGTCGCATACGAGCGGTCTTCCGAACATGTTGCCGGAACGCGCGAACACGGTGCTCGCGGACTTCACCGATCAGCGTACGCCTCGTGAACTCAATGCCATTTACGCCGGCTATGGCAAGGCGGATTTCTTCAGGGACCTGCATGCCGTCGAGATTCACCAGGTGCCCGGAAAGGATTACGCCTACTCCAGTGCTGGAACCCAACTGGCGGCGCATATTCTGGAGACGGTTTACAAGAGCGACTATGAGTCGCTGTTACGCGAATTCTTCCGCGATTCCGCGGCAATGGCGGACCTCAGAATCAGGCTGGGCGATGCTGAGGCGCCCCGGCTTGCGGTCGGCTACCACAGTGACAACGCGGTACCGACCTCGCCCATGCCGGAGTTGCCTTGGGGAGCATCGGGGAACGTAAAGGCGACCGTTCCGGAAATGGTGAAGTTCCTCAAGTTCCAGCTGGCCGGTGGGCCCGTCGTGACGGAATCACGCCGTACTCTTGTCGAATTCGATTCCGAGTTCAGCATCGGCTATTTCTGGAACATCGTCGGCGGCGACCACTTGAAGGGCACCTACTATGCCCATCATGGTGGTGTGCCCCGCTCGCAGTGCTATATCTACATCATGCCGAAGTATGACCTTGGCATTTTCGTCATCACCAACCAGAGCGGCGACAAGACTGCCCACGCCATGGAGGCGGCGATCAATACACTGGTCGAGAGAATAGCCGCGCGAGATAACATCTCTAGCTAGGGCCTGTCACGTTCGCGTCCTGCGACTCGACTTGACCGAGGGATTGTGAATGACCGCTGCTGGCCAGAAGCAGACGTTATGTTGTGCTGCAGAGGCGCGCCTGATTGACCTGGCGGCGTTACCGTGGCAGGGCCCAGGTCGTCATGGCAGCCAGCAACACAACCAAGATCGGCGGTGTACGCGCGAGGGCCAGTAGCCCGAACGCAACCAGCGCCATCGCGGCATCCCATCGGTCATGGATCGCACTCGTCCACACCGGGTTGTACAACGCAGCCAGCAGAATCCCGACCACCCCGGTGTTGACGCCAGCAATCGAAGCTTGCAAAGCCTTTCGGTGGCGCAGGGCCTCCCAGAACGGCAGCGCCCCCACGAGCACAAGAAAGGCTGGCAGGAAAATGACTGCCAACAGCACAAGGCCTCCAAGCCAGCCACCCAGCGGCCCCTTGGCCAGGGCTCCCAAGTACGCCGCGAAAGTGAAGAGAGGGCCTGGCACCGCCTGCGCCGCACCGTACCCAGCGAGCAGATCCGCAGTGGTCACCGTGCCGCTTTGGACAACCGCGGTCTGCAGCAACGGCAGTACGACATGGCCGCCGCCAAAGACCAAGGCACCAGCACGGTACGTCCCCTCCAACAGCACAGCCAACGGGGAGCCACTAGCCACCACCCACACAGGCAGCAGAACAAGCGGCAGCACCAACAGCATCAGCGCTACCGAGCCCGTTCTTCGCGAGACGGGATAGCTGCAAGCGAACTGGCCCTGGGCAGGCTCGATTTTCAGCGCCCAGCGACCGAGCAGGCCGCTGCAGATGATCACCACCATCTGGCCGAAGACCGAGGGCAGTGCTAGCGTCAATACGGCGGCGACAAGCGCCATCCCTGCCCGCAGGCGGTCCGGGCATAGGGTCCGGGCCATTCCCCATACAGCCTGCGCCACCACGGCAACTGCAACGATCTTCAGGCCATGCAGCCAACCGGATTCGAGGATGCCTTGGTATCGAGCAACGCCAAATCCGAACAGGATCATCAGTACGGCCGATGGCAGGGTAAAACCTGCCCAGGCGGCCAGCAGGCCAAGCCAGCCGGCGCGAGCCAAGCCCAGCGCCATCCCAACCTGGCTGCTGGCTGGGCCTGGCAGTAACTGGCACAAGGCCACCAGATCCGAGTAGCTACGGTCCGTCAGCCACCGGCGGCGCTCGACAAACTCGAGGCGGAAGTAGCTCAGATGGGCGATCGGGCCGCCGAACGAGGTCAGTCCCAGTCGTAGGAACACCAGGAAGACACGCCACGCACTTTCGCTTTTTGCGGGATGGAGCGTCGGCATGGGGCAGGATCTCCGGTTGTTCTCAAAGGCGGCCAGCCCGGCCCAGCACCCAGACTAGGTCGCCGGGCTTCCCCTGTGCTCGGCCACCAACTCTCCATCTTCCTTCCGGAATGGTCCGGGAAGCTTCGGCAGGATCCAGCACCAGTTCGGAAGGGCGGCACAGGCGCGTGCCATTATCGGTTTGCACGAAAGGACGATTGATGAGTATTGGGTGCGCCAGCATGGCATCAAGCAGCGCGTCGTCGCTCAGTGCCGCATCGCCCAGTGCCAGCTCGTCATAAGGAGTGCCCTTCTGCCGGAGGGCGTCGCGCACGCTCAAGCCCGCGGCCCTGATGAGGTCGACCAGGCGCGCGCGGCTGGGCGGGTGGGCCAGGTAGTCGATCACTTCCGGCTCGATCCCGGCGAAGCGGATCATCGCCAGGGTGTTGCGCGAGGTGCCGCACTTGGGGTTGTGGTAGATGACCGCGTTCACGCACTTTCCTCCTCGTTCAAAACAGTTTCCACCACCGCTGCAGCGGCCGCGAGCGCCGCCGCCTCGATGGCCCCCTTGCGCTCGCTGTAACGGTCCACCAGGTAGTCGGTGCGCCCACGTACCAGCAGGGTGAACTTGACCAGTTCCTCCATGACGTCCACCACGCGATCGTAGTACGCCGAGGGTTTCATTCGACCTTCGTCGTCGAACTCCTGCCAGGCCTTGGCGACCGAGGACTGGTTGGGGATCGTCACCATCCGCATCCACCGGCCGAGCACACGCAGCGCGTTGACGACGTTGAACGACTGCGAACCGCCGCAGACCTGCATCACGGCCAGCGTGCGGCCTTGGGTGGGGCGCACGCTGCCCTCTTCCAGTGGCAGCCAGTCGATCTGGTTCTTGAATACCGCGGTAAGGGTGCCATGGCGTTCCGGGCTGACCCACACGTGTCCCTCCGACCACAGCGAGGCCTGGCGCAGCTCCTGCACCTTTGGGTGGGTGGCTGGCACCGAGTCAAGCATCGGCAGCTCATGTGGATCGAACAGGCGGGTTTCCGCCCCGAGCTGTTCCAGCAGCCGCTGCGCCTCCAGCGCCAGCTTGCGACTGAACGACTGAGGTCGCAGCGACCCGTACAGGATCAGGATGCGCGGGCGGTGCGGCTGCGCGGCCGGGTCGTTGAGCTTGGTGGCCGTCGGGATGTCCAAGGCACCTGGGACCAAGTTGGGGATCTGCTGCACGGGGTTGTCCTACGGAATCGATTCTATTATTCTAGAATCATGGAACATAACGCTGCAACCCACGCTCTTGCTGCCTTGGGCCACGCCACCCGCCTGTCGATCTTCCGCCTGCTTGTACAGGCCGGCAGCGGCGGCAAGCTGGCCGGTGACATTGCCCAGACGCTCTGCTTGCCTGGTGCCACGCTCTCCTTCCACCTGAAGGAACTGTTGGCTGCGGGCCTGATCAGCGCCGAGCAACATGGTCGGACGATCTGCTACCGGGCCGAGTTCGAGGCGATGACCGCATTGGTGGCCTATCTCACGGAGAACTGTTGTGCCGACGAACAGGCCTGCGAACGACCCGTTGGCTGCTGACCAACCCACCTTAGAGATCGCTCAGATGACCCGTCGCGTCCTGTTCTTGTGTACCGGTAATTCCGCTCGCAGCGTGTTGGCCGAATCGACCCTGAAAAAGTGGGGCCAAGGCCGCTACGAGTCCTTCAGCGCCGGCAGCCAGCCGGCCGGCCGCGTCAACCCGTTTGCCATTGCTCAGTTGCAGCGCGAGGGTTTCCCGGTGGACGGCCTTCGCAGCAAGTCGTGGGACGAGTTCGCCGAAGCGGATGCCGCGCCGATGGATCTGATCGTCACCGTCTGCGACAGCGCGGCGGCCGAGGCATGCCCGGTAGTGTTCGGCGACTTTGTACGGGTGCACTGGGGCCTGTTCGATCCGGCCGGCGTTGAAGGCTCGGACGGACAGAAAGCCGAAGCGTTCGATCGCGCGCACCAGATCATCAAGGCGCGCCTGAAGGCGTTTCTGGAGATCTCAGACAGCGTCTGGGATGACAGCGAGGCCCTCAAGGCCCGGCTCGACCCGATCGCACAGATCAACTGACCGTCTTTCCGGAAATCCCCATGACCACTGATACCTCCCGCCTGTCCTTCCTGGACCGGTATCTCACGCTCTGGATCTTCGCCGCCATGGCGCTCGGCGTCGGCATGGGGGCGTTGTTCGAAGGTGTACCCAGCGCGTTGAACAGCCTCTCCATAGGGTCGACCAACATCCCGATCGCGATTGGTCTGATCCTGATGATGTATCCGCCGCTGGCCAAGGTGAAGTACGAGGAACTGCCGCGGGTCTTCGCCGACAAACGGGTACTGATGCTCTCGCTGCTGCAGAACTGGATCGTCGGTCCGTTCCTGATGTTCGGCCTGGCCGTGCTGTTCCTGCGCGATTACCCCGAGTACATGACCGGCCTGGTCCTGATCGGGCTGGCACGGTGCATCGCCATGGTGCTGGTCTGGAATCAGCTTGCCCGCGGTGACGGCCAGTACGTCGCCGGGCTGGTGGCATTCAACTCGATCTTCCAGATTGCGCTGTTCAGCGTCTATGCGTGGTTCTTCCTGTCCTGGTTGCCGCCGGTGTTCGGTCTGCAGGGCAGCGTCATCGATGTCAGTTTCTGGACCATCGCCGAGGCTGTTCTGATCTACCTTGGTATCCCGTTCCTGGCGGGCTTCCTCACCCGCCGATGGTTGAAGGCGCGCAAGGGCGTGCAATGGTATGAAGAGACGTTCCTGCCCGCCATCAGCCCGGTAACCCTCGCCGCACTGCTGTTTACCATCGTGGCGATGTTCAGCCTGAAGGGAGGCGATGTGCTGAGGATTCCGATGGACGCGGTACGCATCGCGATCCCGCTGACGTTGTACTTCATCATCCAGTTCGTCATCAGTTTCTTCATGGGCAAGCTGATCGCCAAAGACTACCCCCGCACCACCGCGATCGCGTTCACCGCAGCAGGCAACAACTTCGAACTGGCCATCGCCGTGGCGATCGCGGCGTTCGGGCTGGCTTCCCCGGTAGCCTTCGCGGCTGTTATCGGCCCGCTGGTGGAAGTGCCCGTGCTGATTCTGCTGGTCCACGTCGCCCTGCGCCTGGGCAAAAGCTACTTTCCTGCCGATGCACGGAGCCGCTGAATCGCCTAGGTGCTGCAGCATGAGGAAGTCCCGATGGACAGCGTCGATGTCGTGGTGATCGGAGGTGGCCAGGCGGGTCTTTCGGCTGGCTACTTCCTGCGTCGCAGCGGGCTGTCCTATGTGATTCTTGATGCCGAAACGTCACCTGGCGGGGCGTGGCAGCATGCGTGGAAATCCCTGCATCTGTTCTCGCCGGCGGGCTGGAGCTCGATTCCTGGTTGGCCGATGCCTGCTACCCGGGAACCGTGCCCGTCGCAGGCGGAAGTGCTCGACTACCTCGCGCGCTACGAGCATAAGTATGCGCTGCCCGTCATCCGTCCCGTGCAGGTGAAACGCATCAGCCGCTCGGGGAGCCGGCTGCGGGTGGAAGCAGATGACGGCCGGCAGTGGCAGACACGTGCAGTGATCAGCGCCACGGGTACGTGGCGGCATCCCTGCACGCCCGGATATGAAGGTCTGGACGCTTTCGGCGGCGTGCAGCTGCACTCGGCCCACTACAGCCATCCCGAACCCTTCGCCGGAATGCGCGTGGCCATCATCGGCAGCGGCAACTCAGGCGCACAGATTCTGGCCGAGGTCTCCAAGGTGGCCAAGACCACGTGGATCACCCAGCGGGCGCCAGCCTTCCTGGCCGACGATGTCGACGGGCGCGTTCTGTTCGCACGCGCAACCGAGAAGTGGAGGGCTCAGCAGGAAGGACGTGAGCCGGATATTCAGCGGGATGGTTTTGGCGACATCGTGATGGTGCCGCCGGTGGTGGACGCACGGCGCCGCGGTGTACTGGTCTCCATGCCGCCACCCGTCCGTTTCACCGCCACCGGCATGCAGTGGGCAGATGGCAGCGAACGCAACTTCGACGCGGTGATCTGGTGCACCGGCTTCCGGCCGGTATTGTCGCACCTGGAAGGACTGGGCATTGTCAACGCTCGTGGTCGGATCGACGTGGATGACACCCAGGTTCGGTCGGTCGCAGCGCCATCGGTTTGGCTGCTCGGCTATGGCGACTGGAATGGCGCAGCATCGGCCACGCTGATCGGGGTGACCCGATACGCGCGCGAGGCAGTAAGGCAGATCAGCGACTACATCGGGGAGGCTTCTCCGGTGTTATCTGGCGCGTGAGCCTCGGCGCCATTGCCCAGCGCCCGCACCTGCGATTGCAGGGCCATGCGGTCCAGCGCTTCAGGCTTAAGCGCCAACAGCAATCCGAGACGGTGCTGGAGCTGGTGAAGCGTGCTCAGGAACGCCTTATGGACCTGATCAGCACTGCCCTGCACTGCGGCCGGGTCGGGGATGCCCCAGTGGGCGGTAGCCGGGTGGCCCGGCCACACGGGACACGCTTCACCCGCGGCACGATCGCACACCGTTACGATGAGATCCATCTGCGGTGCTTCCGGACCTGCGAATGCATCCCACGGCTTGCTCGACAGCCCGGCAACGTCGAAGCCAATCTCCGAGAGCACCTGCAGGGCCAACGGATGAACTACGCCCTTGGGATGACTGCCCGCACTGTAAGCGCGGATACGTTCGCGCCCTAAATGGCTGGCCAGTGCTTCGGCAAGAATGCTGCGCGCCGAGTTGCCTGTGCAAAGGAACAGAACATTCAGGGGACGCATGTCATCGCAACCATTTATCCAGAATAATCGAAGTATTGCCTTGCCATATGTCAACTCGATGACTGCCGAAAAGGAAGCGGGCACCCCTCGGTGCCCGCTTCGCTCATCTGTTCAATGACCCGACGACCGTGTGGCGCCTGGCGTACGATGCTTTCCCAAGCGGTCTACCAAGGTCTCACTTGCATCGTTGAGACCGAACACCTCAACGGTCGCGCCGTGCTCGCGCAGCTTCATCACTACCCGGTCGAGCGCATCAACGGCGGTCACGTCCCAGAAGTGGGCGTCCTTCAGATCGATGATGACCTCCTTGGGGACATCCAGATAGTTGAAGCTACTCACGAACTGTCCAGAAGACGCAAAGAACACCTGCCCCTTCACAACGTAGACGCGCGAGTCGGTCTCGACCTGGGTGTCGTCGATGATCAGCATCTTGCCGACCTTGCGGGTGAAGAACACCGCCGACAGGATCACGCCTGTCAACACGCCTTTGGCGAGGTCGTGGGTAGCCACGGTCACGATGACCGTGCCAATCATCACGACCGAAGAGCTCTTGGGATGAATGGCCAGCTCGCGCAGCGAGCGCCAGCTGAAGGTGCCGATGCTGACCATGATCATCACTGCGACCAGTGCGGCCATTGGAATCTGACTCACCAGGTTTGACCCATAAACAACCAGAAGGAGCAAAACCACGCCGGCCACAAGGCACGAGAGACGGCCCCGGCCACCGGAAGTGATGTTGATCACCGACTGGCCGATCATTGCACAGCCTGCCATGCCCCCAAAGAAGCCCGTTACGGTGTTAGCCAAGCCTTGGCCCGCACATTCGCGATTCTTCTGGCTCGGGGTATCGGTCATGTCTTCGACGATCTGCGCGGTCATCAGCGATTCCAACAAGCCAACGACCGCCAAAGTCGCCGAAACCGGCAGCAGGATCTGGAGTGTTTCCCAGGTGAATGGCACATCCGGAATCAGGAACGACGGCAGGCTGTCAGGCAGCGCCCCCATGTCGCCTACGGTGCGTACCTGGAAGCCGAAATACATGGAAGCGGCCGTGAGAACCACGATCGCCACCAATGCCGAAGGAACGGCTTTGGTCAGCAGCGGCAGCAGGTAGATGATTGCCAGACCCACAGCACAGATCGCATACACCATCCACGGCATGCCGATGAGCTCGGGAAGCTGCGCCATGAAAATGAGAATCGCCAGTGCATTCACAAATCCGGTCACCACCGAGCGCGACACAAAGCGCATCAGCGAGCCCAACCGCAGGGCGCCGGCCAGCATCTGCAGGACGCCGGCCAGGATGGTGGCGGCAAACAGATACTGAATGCCGTGCTCGCGCACCAGCGTGACCATCACCAACGCCATGGCGCCGGTCGCAGCCGAGATCATGCCAGGGCGGCCACCGGCGATGGCGGTGATGACGGCGATGCAGAACGAGGCATACAAACCTACCCTTGGGTCGACGCCGGCGATGATGGAAAACGCGATTGCCTCAGGAATCAGGGCTAGCGCAACGACAATGCCCGACAGCAGGTCACCACGGATGTTACCGAGCCATTGCTGGCGCAGGGGATAAATTGCAGACATAGAAAATGATCTCCGCGCACAGCCGTGCGCGCCAAACGAAAGAAACAGGCACCCTTCCAGACCTATGTGTCTGGGTCGCTTCTTCAATCAAGCGTCAGGGTGGAGTCATCGCTAGCCGATCCGTTGGGTACTTGACGGTATATTGTAGACTTGCATAGCGCCTGAGGGGAAATCCGGCCGGCATCGCGGTCGCGTCGGTGCATTCTCAAGGGTAGCTTCCCAGATCCCAAGATCATTTCGCAGGCGAAGTCGACAAGCTGGTAGGCAGTTGATCAGATTGAATTGAGCTCTGACCGAATCGCCAAAGAAGAGGTGGACATTCGCCGCGGGGCCTATGTCCGCTATCGGCCAAAAGCGGTCAGTTGGACGGGTTGAACTGGGGCCGAAAGATTCTGCTCTCAGCCCCAGAAATGGCGATTAGACTGTCACCACGATCTTTCCAATCTGCTGATTGGCCTCAAGGAAACGATGGGCTTCCTGGATGTCACTCAGAGGGAAGGTCTTGGCGATTATCGGGCTCAGTGCTCCAGACTCCAGCCCCTGCAGAATAAACGCCTTGGCACGTTCAAGGACTTCTGGGTCGGCCACAATTTCTGCATAGAGATAGCCCTTGAGGGTTAGGCTTTTGCCCAGCACGGTAAACAGCGGGAATGGCGTCGGTTCCGAGCTGAGTGCACCGTATACCAGCAGAATGCCACCTCGGGCCATGCTCTGCGTGAGGGGCTCGAAGGACCGCCCGCCAACCGGGTCGAACACAACGCGGGCGCCTTGTCCGGCCGTTATCTCCATCACGCGCTCGACGATATCCTCTTCGTCACTCACGATCACATACGCGGCACCAGCATCCAGAAGGGCCTGTTTCTTCGCACGGGTTCGCGTGATTGCAATTGGTGTGGCGCCGACCATGCGTGCTATCTGGAAGGCAGCCAGACCGACACTGCTTGATGCCGCGGTGACAAGGACAAAGTCGTGTTGCCCGAGTTTGGCCTGCTCGATGAGTGCACCCCAGGCGGTGACGTACTGCATCCAGGACGCAGCAGCCTCTTCAAAGGACAACCTCTCGGGGCTCTTCACCACCAGATGAGCAGGTACATTGGCCAGCTCTCCGTAGGTGCCCCAACGGGCGATGTCCAGAGGCGGGATGAGAGCGACTGCATCACCCACCTTGATCCCGGTTACTGCGCTACCCACTGCAACCACGATGCCTGCGGCCTCGTAGCCCAGGCGGCTAGGGAACTCGGCTTCCTGTAGGTATGCGTGATTGCGAAACATCACCTCGGCTCGGTTCAAGCCAATCGCTTTGACGCCAATCTGCACCTCGTTTGCCGCCGGTGCCGATACGTCCAAATTTTCCAGCTTCAGAACACTGGCGTCACCGTATTCATGGATTCTGACAATGCGTGCCATTGCGGATACCTCGTTTTTGAATGGGCTTCGAAGTGCGCAGGAAAGGTCTGCGGCTAATCGAAGAGTGAATAAAATGTAATCATTGGTTGGTAGCGGATAAAGGCCTACTATGACGTAATATTTGAAACAGAGAGTTTTTAATGGATCGCCCGACCCAGATGGCTACGTTCGTCAGAGCTGGGATCATTCAGCCCTGCTGCGGATGACCTCAACCTATCCCCTCAGTTGGTGGGAAAGCAGGTAAAAATGCTCGAACAACACCTGGGGGTTTCCTTGCTGCATCGGACTACGCGCAGGCAAAGCCTCACCGGGAACACAATGGCGGCTATTGGCCGACACCCATCTGATGCAACAAACTCAAACCGGCCAAACGCGGTTATCTGGTAACTACAGAACCAGGGGGCGATTCACACAGCTTTTCACTCGATATAAGCGGGGCCTGACGCCGAAGCGGCAGGCCCTAAGCTCATTAGAATTCCTGCACCGTTGGGCGCAGAACGATCTCGTTAATATCCACTTCAGCAGGCTGCTCAATTGCGAAGGCGATAGCCCGAGCGACGGATTGAGCGGGAATTGCATGCTTGTAGAAGTCCACCACGAAATCGCGGCTCTGTTGGTGGGTGCTGCCGAATTTCAACTCGGAGTCCACAGCACCCGGTTCGATAGTCGTGGTGCGAATGCTGCCACCGACTTCGTGACGCAGTCCTTCGGAAATGGCCCGTACAGCAAACTTGGTGCCGCTGTACACCGTGCCGCCAGGGCTGAATACCTTCAGGCCTGCAACCGATGCGATGTTGATGAAGTGGCCACTGTTTTGTTTCTGGAAGACCGGCAATGCAGCCGCGACTCCGTACAGCAGCCCCTTGATGTTGATGTCGATCATGCGATCCCACTCGTCAGTGCGAGCATCACTGAGCGGTGCAATCGCCATCAGCCCGGCATTGTTGACCAGTACATCAATGCGCCCGTAGGTGTCCACGGTACCTTGAATGAGCGCTTTGACTTCTTCCTGAGAGGTGACATCGGTCTGATACGCGATTGCCTGACCACCTGCATTGGTCAGCTCAGTCACCAATGCGTCGAGTTTATCTTTGCGGCGTGCGGCCAGCACTACGCGCGCGCCAAGCGCAGCAAGGTGGCGTGCAGTCGCTTCACCCAAGCCACTGCTGGCGCCGGTGATAACGACAACTTTTCCAGAAATGTTATTGCTCATGTTGAGAACCTCATCGGCGGGTTTGTATTTCGCCATGGCTGATTAACCTGGCAGTGAACAAATCTTAGCCCCATGATTGATCTCAATAAATGGAAATTATTGGATTAAGCTATTCCTGAATATGGAACAAATAGGAGGGCAACATGCTTAACCGCTCAAAGCCGGCAAGGTGAGCCACACGACGGTCTACCGGTATGCACGCGAGCTCGGCTTGCACTCGCACTTGCGGCAACCGAAGCGGCGTCGCGGTTACGGCCAGCGCCGCACGGGCCGCTTCGCCGACCGCAAGCCGATTCAGGCTCGACCGCCTGAAGTCGCCGAGCGAAGCCGCATTGGCGACTGGGAAGGCGACTCGGTGCGTCCCGCACGCGGCACGGGCGCGGTGATCACATTGGTCGAGCGGCGAAGCGGCTTCGTGCGCCTGACCTGGAGTCCGGACGGCACCGCCGATGCCGTCTCGCAAGCCATCGAGTGCCGCATGGATCGGCTGGCCGACTACATCCACACCATCACCTTCGATCGAGGCAGCGAGTTCGCCGAGGACCGCAGGCTGGAGAGATCACTCAAGGCTGCGATCTACTTCGCCGATCCGCACAGCCCGTGGCAACGCGGCTGCAACGAGAACCTCAACGGCCTGCTGCCACAGTATTTCCCGCGCAGCCGCGACTTCTCGACCATCACCATGGAAGAGCTACAAGCCGCCGAGGATCGTCTCAACGACAGGCCCAGAAAGAGGCTCGGCTACCTAACCCCAAGCGAGGTATTCTTCAACCCCAACCACATTGCACTTCAACGTTGAATTCGCCGGGGGATTACCATTCAACCGGAGGGGTGAGCCACCGAGCCTCAGTGCCCCGCTTTTCAAGGTGTGTGCCCTACAGAGTCTTGCGACGCGTCAGGGCAAAGCTGGCAACGATCCAACGGCGACCAGCATTTCATCAAATACCGCTCGAACCCTTCCCGGAATTGGGCCACGCTGAGGCCGATAGACGTACAACCCCCATGCCGGAGGTTCTTCGTTCTCCAGCACTTGCACGAGCTTCCCGCTGGCAATGTAGGGGGCGGCCATGTAGTCCGCCAGTTGCGCGAACGCGATCCCGACCAGCGCCGCTCCCATTTCCATGTCGGCATTGTCGGCGACGAGAGTGGGTGCGGTAGGTGTCCACTGGCGTCCCGCCTTGAAGTGCCAAGGCCAGGGACGGCCGGTATTGATATCCAAGGCCACGGTAACTGGCAGGCTGCTTAGCGCATCGATTTTTGCAGGTACGCCCACTTTCTTGATCAGGCGCGGAGCGGCAACGATGGGGAGTCTCATGTCGGCGGCCTTGCGTGCGACGAAGCGGCTATCGCGCATGAATCCGACCCTGATCCCGACGTCAATCCCTTCGTCAACCGTATTGCTGATGCGATCGGACAGGCGCACATCCAGCGTGATGCCCGGATGACGCTCGGCCACGCGCTCCAGTGCCGGTAGCACCGCTCTGGTGCCCAGGCTGTGCGGTGCGGTGATGCGAACCGTACCGGACAGAGAGGCCTGCTGGTCGGAGCCAGGCGTTCGCCACAGATCCTCGAACTGCTCCAATGCGGGGCGCACTCGGTCTAGCAGCCCTTCGCCGAAGGCGGTGATGCGCACCTGGCGCGTGCTTCGATGAAACAACACCTCGCCGTAGTGTTGCTCCAGTTGCTGGATGGCACGGGTTACACCTTGCGGAGAAGTCCCCAGCCGGGCGGCCGCATCGCGAAAACTGCTGCTTTCGGCCGCCACCCGAAAGATACGCAGTAGTTCCATTTCCTTGTTCATGACGCACGCCTCATGGCCGGTTCTGCTGCTCGTTGATTGTTCCATATTGTGAAATTATAAAATCGAAACAATTCCATATACAAGCGGGGAGCGGTTGCCCAGACTAACAGCACCCCGGAATGCTCCGCTCCGAACAACCCAATAAGGAACGCGAATGAACGCTGCCACTCTAATCACTGCCTACTACGACGCCTTCAACCGCGGCGACCGCGAGGCCATGCTGTCCATGTTGACCGATGACGTCGCGCACGACTTGAACCAGGGCGCTCGTGAGGTCGGTCGCGAAGCCTTCCGCGCCTTCCTGCAGCGCATGGACCGCTGCTATGGCGAGCAACTGCGCGGGATCGTGGTGATGGTCAGCGCCGACGGCCTGCGCGCAGGCGCGGAGTACGTGGTGCATGGCGAATACAAAGTGACGGACGACGGGCTGCCGGAAGCCAAGGGCCAGCGTTACGTGCTGCCGGGTGGCGCGTTCTTCGACATCCGCGATGGCAAGATCGCTCGTGTCACCAACTACTACAACCTCGGCGACTGGATCGCACAGGTTGGAGGGGACGCCTGAGATGACCAGCGACGTGCAGGTGCTGGTTCGTCGTGGTCCGGACATTGCCGAATGGTTCGATGCCGTGGCAGGCCTGCGGGCGAGCGTCTTCCGCAGCTTTCCTTACCTGTACGAGGGCGACACCGAATACGAGAAGCACTACCTCGCTATGTACGCCCGTTCGGCAGACAGCCTGCTGGTACTCGCGCTCGCTGATGACGTGGTCGTGGGTGCGTCCACGGGATTGCCGCTCGGCGATGCGGAGCCGGCCTTCCACGTGCCGTTCGCCGATCGAGGAATCCCGATGGAGACAGTGTTCTACTGCGGCGAATCAGTCCTGCTTCCGGCCTTCCGGGGCCTTGGCCTGGGCCATCGCTTCTTTGACGAACGCGAAGCGCATGCCCGTTCGTTGGGGGGCATGCAGTGGACATCGTTCGCGTCGGTGGATCGAGCAGACGACGATCCCCGGCGTCCTTCCAACTACCGCAGTAATGATCCCTTCTGGACCCGTCGTGGCTACGTGCGGCAGTCGGACATGAAGGTTACGCTGCCCTGGAAACAGGTGAGTGAGCCGAGCGAAACCGAGCAGACGCTCACGATGTGGCTGCGCCCCCTGGAGAACGCGAAATGAAAGTAGCAGTTGCGAAATACGCCGTGGGTCAGCCCACGGACTTCGAGGCATTCGCAGCGCGGCAGCGGCAGGTTCTGGAGGAGGCGAGCCGTGCCGGAGCGGAACTGGCCGTGTTGCCCGAATATCTGTCCCTCGAACTGGCTGCGATGTTCGAGCCTGGCATCCGCCAGGATTTCAACGCCTCGCTGGCCGCGCTGCAGGCCTTGCAGCCTGCGTGGCTGGACCTGTACACCGACCTGGCGCGCGAGCTGCGCATGACCATTCAGGCTGGTACGTTCTTGACCCGGGTTGGACCGGATCGCTATCGCAACCGCGCGTGGTGGTTTGCGCCGGACGGCACGCGTGATTACCAGGACAAATTGCAGTTGACGGGGTTCGAGAAAGACACTGGCGTCATCGAGGGGGGCGACGAACTCAAGGTGTTCGACCTGAATGGCGTGCGTGCCGGCATCGCTGTTTGCTACGACAGTGAGTTTCCATTGCCCGTGCGAGCCCAGCGAGAGGCGGGTGCACGCCTGCTGTTGGTCCCGAGCTGTACGGACACGAGGGCAGGTGCAACCCGGGTTCGTGTGGGCTGCATGGCGCGGGCACTGGAGAACCGGATGTTCGTCGCACAGGCCGTGACGACGGGAGCCGCTGACTGGAGTCCGGCGCTGGACACGAACACTGGCGAGGCCACGATCTATGCACCCATGGATCGTGGATTCCCCGAGGACGGCATTCTCGCGACTACTTGCGGCACGCAGACATGGGCGATCAGTGATCTTGACGTTGAGGCACTGGAACGAAACCAAGAACAGGCCCAGGTTGCGGTCGATCGTGACTGGGACGGACAGATGTTGCCTGCACTGCGGAAAGCTCGCCACTCGGGTCATCAGGTCGCCTAGCGACTCTTGAGCAAGCGCTTGATGCAGGTGCGCAATGCCCTGCAGCTGCTCAGCAGCTTGCGGCCGTTCGCGGAGCAGTCAACGGATGGATGGAAACCGTTCTGGAGAGCTATCTGCGGGAAGAATTTCCCAGTAGCGAAATCAGGAGCGATTCGCAGAACAAGTCCATTGACGAGACCATCTCTATCGTCCGCTCCTATCTGCGATAGAGGCACCAGGGTGCCCTCGATGAGGGCAAATTCAGTTAGGCAGTAAAGGAAGCGACATCATGAAATCACGTGCAGCAGTAGCCTTCGGGCCAGGAAAGCCGCTGGAAATCGTCGAGATCGACGTCGAGCCACCACGCAAGGGCGAGGTGCTCATCAAGATCACGAATACCGGCGTTTGCCATACCGACGCCTTCACCCTGTCGGGCGAGGACCCCGAAGGTATCTTCCCGGTCGTGCTGGGTCATGAAGGTGCGGGTATCGTCGTGGAGGTGGGTGAAGGTGTGACCAGCGTGAAGCCTGGCGATCACGTCATTCCGCTCTACACCGCCGAATGCGGCGAGTGCCTGTTCTGCAAGTCCGGCAAGACCAACCTGTGTGTCGCGGTTCGCGCAACCCAGGGCAAGGGGCTGATGCCCGATGGTACGACTCGCTTCTCGTACAACGGTCAGCCGGTTTACCACTACATGGGCTGCTCGACCTTCAGCGAATACACGGTCGTCGCCGAAGTCTCGCTGGCCAAGATCAACCCGGACGCCAACCACGAGCACGTCTGCCTGCTGGGCTGCGGCGTGACCACCGGCATCGGTGCCGTGCACAACACGGCCAAGGTACAGCCCGGCGACTCGGTGGCCATCTTCGGCCTCGGCGGCATCGGTCTGGCTGCGATTCAAGGTGCACGCCAGGCCAAAGCGGGGCGCATCATCGCCATCGATACCAATCCGGCGAAGTTCGAACTGGCTCGTACCTTCGGCGCGACCGAATGTCTCAACCCGAAGGACTTCGACAAGCCGATTCACGAGGTTCTGATCGAGATGACCGGCTGGGGTGTCGATCACACCTTCGAGTGCATCGGCAACGTCGACGTGATGCGTTCGGCTCTGGAAGCTGCCCACCGCGGCTGGGGCCAGTCGATCGTCATCGGCGTGGCTGGTGCTGGCAAGGAAATTTCGACCCGCCCGTTCCAGTTGGTCACCGGTCGCACCTGGAAGGGTTCGGCGTTCGGTGGGGTCAAGGGCCGCACTCAGCTTCCCGGCATGGTGGAAGACGCAATGAAAGGCGAGATCGATCTCGCCCCGTTCGTCACCCACACCATGGGCCTGGACGACATCAACAAGGCCTTCGACCTGATGCATGAAGGCAAGTCGATTCGCACGGTGATCCACTACTGATCACCCACTATCCATTCAACATCAGCCACCAAGGAAATCAACCATGTCCAATCCTGTCATTTCCGGCGACGGCATCTTCTCGCACGTCTTCGTCGGCGCCGCCGACCTCCAGGAGTCGACCGCGTTCTATGACGCCGCTCTGGGTGCTCTCGGCATCAAGAACCTCGGTCCTTTCGGCAACGGATGGGTGCTTTTCGGTCGCGAAAAGCCGGCTTTCATCATCGCCCGTCCGGGCAATGGTGAAGCGTCTTCCAGCAACGGCGTGACGGTCGGCTTTGCGGCCGCCACTCCCGCCGAAGTGGACGCCTTCCACGCCGCCGGCCTTGCCGCAGGCGGTACCGACGAGGGCCAGCCCGGCCCGCGTGGCCACCTGCCGGGTGCCTATGCGGCCTACCTGCGTGATCCGGCGGGCAACAAGGTCTGCGCGTACACCTTCGTCTGAAAGCCCGGAAGCTGAGGGCGTTCTGAAAAGGCCAGCACAAGCCTCTAGACGGCCAGCCTATTGGACGGACCGTGTAGAGCGGTGCCCGCTCATGAAGATGGCCCGCAGCCATGTGCCAAACGCATGGCTGCGGGCATTTGCTTTGAAGCGTGTTTTTTCACCAAGAGGAAATGAGGTCGTTGTGAAAGAGCCGGCCAACATCAATACGACGACCGTACACCCCACTGCGACCGCCACCGTGTACGGCATGCCGGCCTATACCGATCGTGCTGCCGCCGCGGGTGAAGTGCACGCGCGCCCGCATCTGTTGATTCAGGCCCCCCGCGGCATATTGCAGCTCGCTTTCATGACCGAAGGCGACCAGGCCAGGGATCAGATGGCGATGAGCGAGTTGTCCCATCGCTTCGGCGTTGCCGAACCCGACCATGCTACGCCGCTTCACGGCGTGACATGGGATGAAGGAGACCTGCACTGCGAAAAGCACACCGAGTTCTCGACGTATCTCTGGTGCGCTTCGCTGGATTCCGAGACGGGAGAGCCGTGCGGCGAAAATCCGTTCAAGCATGGATTTGTTCCTCCCGGCCCGGTCGTATCCGGCATCCGTTTGAGACTTCTTCCGTGGACGCAGGAAACGGAGAAGGAGGTCGATCGCTTCGATCCTGCCAGCCTGTGCTACTCGCTGGTGGAGAACGGCTCAGCGTCGCTTTGAGCTGGGTATGGAACCACAGCATCGGCTACCGCGGCTCTCGCATCATCATGCATGCGATTGCCGACAAAGAGCCCACGGCGTTGGACAAATCCGGCTCCCTGGATTGAGGTGCCAACGTTATCGGAACGTCAACTATCACAAATGCCAGGGTGAGGAACTTGGCCGATCTATTCACGACAAAGCCCAAGCCTCCCTTGGCCGAACTCCTGCGGCCCAAGGCGCTGGATGAATTCGTTGGGCAACGGCACTTGCTCGGCCCCGGCAAGCCGCTGCGTCTCGCGTTCGAGGCGGGCAAGTTGCACTCGTTCATCCTCTGGGGGCCGCCAGGCGTGGGCAAGACCACCCTGGGGCGCCTGGCCGCCAGTGCGACCAACAGCCGATTCATCGCCATCTCGGCCGTGCTGGCCGGGGTGAAGGACATCCGGCAAGCCATCGACGAGGCCCAGGCTGAACTGGACAACCATGGTCGATCGACGGTGCTTTTCGTCGATGAGATCCATCGCTTCAACAAGGCGCAGCAGGATGCCCTGCTGCCCCATGTCGAGTCCGGTCTCCTGACCCTGGTGGGGGGGACGACCGAGCATCCGGGGTTGGCGGTCAATTCCGCACTGCTCTCGCGCGCACAGGTCTATACCCTCGAACCGCTGTCCAGCGACGAACTGAACCAGCTCTACGAACGCGCACTGCCGCATCTCCAGGGCGTCACGCTGGACGCGGACGCGCTTGACCTGCTCAAGGGCTTTGCCGATGGCGATGGCAGGCGCTTCCTCAATCTGCTTGAGCAGGTGACGAATGCGGCGTCGGGCGCTGGCAAGACCGTGGTCGATGGCGAGTTTGCCAGGCTGTCCACCAGTCCATCGCTGCGCAGGTTCGACAAGGGCGGTGACGAGTTCTACTGGCAGCTCTCAGCCTTCCACAAGTCGCTACGGGGCTCCGACCCCGATGCGGCCCTGTATTGGCTGGCCCGCATCCTCGACGGCAGCGGCGACGTAAGCCAGGTGACCCGCCGCATGGTGGTGATGGCCAGCGAAGACATCGGCAATGCCGACCCGCAGGCGCTGCAACTGGCACTCAATGCCGCGCTGGCCTACGACAGGCTGGGCTCACCCGAAGGTGAGATACCGCTGGCCCAGGCGGTGACTTACCTCGCACTGACCCCCAAGTCGAATGCCGCCTATGCGGCCTGGGATCAGGCCAAGGCATTCGTCAAGCGCAGCGGTTCCCAGCCAGTGCCACTCCATCTTCGCAATGCGCCGACGAAGCTGATGAAGCAGATGGGCTATCGCGAAGGCTACCGCTACGCGCATGATGAGCCCAACGGCTATGCCGCTGGGCAAACGTATTTTCCCGAGGGCGTGGCGCGGCCGGGCTGGTACCAGCCAACGGACAGGGCGTCGAGCGAAGGCTGGGAGAAAGGCTTGCTTGGCTGCGCTCGCTCGATGACGCGACGCCGCCAAGCCCGGACGCTTGACCGACATCCCCCCGAAATCGGCCCATTGCTACCTCACGAACTACAGGATAAGAATATGCCAGACGCTTCTCTCGGTGAATCCTCTGCGAATATCAGACGGAGTCGAGTTGCCCGCTATCTACGCACGGAGTCTGGGGCGGCGGTGCTGCTGGTGATCGTCACGGTTGTGGCGCTGGCGTGGGCGAACTCGCCGCTATCCGATGCCTATTTCGGGTTGTGGCACCTGGACGTCGGGTTCAACTTTGGGCCGCTGGGCCTGCACATGGACCTGCATCACTGGGTCAACGATGGCCTGATGGTCATCTTCTTCTTCCTGATCGGCCTGGAGGTGCGTCAGGAATTCGCCCACGGGTCGCTCAGGGACCCCAGCCGTGCCCGTCTCGCCCTGATCGCGGGGGTCGCGGGTGTTGTGCTTCCCGCGCTGGTGTACGTCCTGCTCGTGGGGCTGGCCGGAGGTCAGGGCCTGCACGGGTGGGGGGCGGTGGTCGGCACCGATACGGCGTTCATGCTGGGCACCCTGGCGATCGTCGGTCCGCGGCTGTCTGGTCAATTGCGTGTGTTCCTGCTCACCCTGACCGTGGTCGATGACTTCCTCGCCGTGTCCATCATCGGCATCGTCTATAGCGAGGAGTTCCGCGTCGTCCCGTTGTTGATCGCCCTTGCCAGTCTCGTCGGGTTGTGGTTGCTGGGGCGCACCCGCCAGTGGCGGGCAATGCCGTATGTGCTGATCGTGATCGTGCTGTGGCTCGCAACCGTGTATTCCGGCATCCATGCCTCCCTCGCCGGGATGGCCGCGGGGCTGCTGATCCCCGCCTATGCGACGCAACGTCACGGGGTCGTTGCGGCAAGACAGTTGTTCCGTGACTTCTGGCAGTCTCCGAGTGCCGCATCGGCCCGCGCGGTGGACTACGGGCTGTCCCGGGGTATCTCGGTGAACGAGCGGCTGCACGAGTTCCTGCGGCTGCCGACGGCGCTGCTGATCGTGCCGGTGTTCGCCTTGGCGAACGCCGGGGTGGACCTGCGTGGCGGGCTGCTCGCCGAGGCCTTTGGCTCGCCAGTCACGTGGGGCATCATCGCAGGGCTCGTGCTCGGCAAGCTCCTGGGCATCGGGCTCACCACGCTCGTCGCCATCCGTCTCGGCCTGGGCCGGCTGCCCGAGGGCGTCGGGGTGGGGAGCGTGTTCGGTGGGGCGGCGCTGTCCGGGATCGGCTTTACCGTGTCGCTGCTGATCATCGGGCTCGCGTTCGGCACGACCTCGGACCTGGGCCGCCAGGCGACGGTCGGCGTGCTCGTGTCGATGGTGTTCGCCACGTTGCTCGGGTGGCTCATCTTCAAGGTCGCCGCCCAGCGGTGGGGTGAGAAGACCGCGGACCTGCCGATGGTGCTTGAGCCGCCGGTCGATCCGGAGATCGATCACATCCGCGGGCCGGAGGACGCGCAGCTCACACTCGTCGAGTACGTGGACTTCGAGTGCGAGTACTGTGCGCACGCCACCGGTTCGTGGGACGATCTTCGCGCCCACTTCGGTGACGACCTGCGGTATGTGGTGCGCCATCTTCCGCACCACCCGCACGGGCCGATTGCCGCGCGTGCGTCCGAGGCAGCGGCGAACCAGGGGATGTTCTGGCCGTGGCTGGACTTCGTGTTCACCCGTCAGCACGCGCTGGAGCGCGAGGATCTGATCGGCTACGCCGCAGAGCTTGGGCTCGACGTCGATCGGTTCATCGCCGATCTCGACAGCCCTGCGGTGATCGAGCGTGTCGAGCGCGACCTCGCCAGTGCGGTCGCCAGCGGTGCGCACGCCACGCCGACGTTCTTCGTCGAGGGTCGCCGCCTGCGCGGCAGCTACGACGCCCGCTCTGTCACCGCAGCACTGGAAGCCAGCCGCCGCGGCACCCGAACTCAGGAAGTCCCGTCCTGAGCGGGACGAACTACAAGTCAAGAACATGCCAAACAATTCTTTCGGTGAATCCTCTTGTGCCGCTGCGGCCAGCGGCCTCGTGCAGGTGCGTGGCGCGCGCGAGAACAACCTCAAGGAGGTGGACGTCTCCATCCCGCGTAACGCGCTGGTGGTGTTCTCGGGTGTCTCCGGCTCCGGCAAGTCCTCGCTGGCCTTTGGCACCATCTATGCCGAGGCCCAGCGGCGCTACTTCGAGTCGGTGGCTCCCTATGCGCGGCGACTGATCGACCAGGCCGGCGTGCCGGACGTCGATGCGATCGACGGCCTGCCGCCGGCGGTGGCGCTGCAGCAGCAGCGAGGCTCCAGCAACGCGCGTTCCTCCGTGGGCAGTGTCACCACCCTGTCCAGCCTGGTGCGGATGATGTATTCGCGTGCCGGCGCCTATCCGGCCAACCAGCCGATGCTGTACGCCGAGGATTTTTCGCCCAACACGCCGCAGGGAGCGTGCCCGACCTGCCACGGCCTGGGCCATGTGTACGAGGTGACCGAGGCGAACATGGTGCCCGACCCCTCCCTGAGCATCCGCGAGCGGGCGATCGCCTCCTGGCCCCCCGCCTGGCAAGGCCAGAACCTGCGCGACATCCTGGTCAGCATGGGCTACGACGTTGACCGACCGTGGAAGGACCTGCCGAAGAAGGATCGCGACTGGATTCTGTTCACCGAGGAAACACCGACGGTGCCGGTGTACGCCGGCCTCACGCCGGCCGAGACCCGCGCCGCGCTCAAGCGCAAGATGGAGCCGAGCTACATGGGCACCTTCACCGGCGCCCGACGGTATGTGCTGCAGACCTTTGCCAACACCCAGAGCGCGCTGATGAGAAAGCGCGTGTCCCGGTTCATGGAGGGCAAACCGTGCCCCACCTGCCACGGCAAGCGGCTCAAGCCCGAGGCGCTGTCGGTCACGTTCGCCGGCGTGGACATCGGCGAGTTCATGCAGGTGCCGCTGGACCAGTTGGCGGCCTTGCTCGAACCCATCGCCCAGGGCGATTTCCGCGCCCATGCAGCGGGGGCGGCTACGGACAAGGAAGCGACCCGACGCGACCGTGCCGAACGCGCGGCCTCCGGCCGCGCCGTCCATGCGGTATCGCCCGACGTGCGCCGCACCTCGGCGCTATCGGAAGAAAAGCGCCTCGCCGCGCAGCGCCTGGCCGGTGGCGTGATGGCGCGCCTGCGTCAACTGCGTGGGCTGGGTTTGGGTTACCTGACGCTGGACCGAGCCACGCCGACGCTTTCAGCCGGCGAGTTGCAGCGCCTGCGGCTGGCGACGCAATTGAGTTCCATGCTGTTCGGTGTCGTGTACGTACTCGACGAACCCTCGGCGGGCCTGCACCCCTCCGACAGCCAAGCCCTGTACGACGCGCTCGACCGTCTGCGCGAGGCCGGCAACTCGGTGTTCGTGGTGGAGCACGACTTGGACCTGATGCGCCGTGCACAATGGCTCGTGGATGTCGGGCCGGATGCCGGCGAGCGTGGCGGCCGCGTGCTCTACAGCGGCGAGCCGGATGGCCTGCGCAAGATTGCCGAATCGCGTACTGCACGCTACCTGTTCGATGAGATCCCCGCGCCGGGAAGCCGGGCACGCGAAGCGACCGGCTGGCTGGAGCTGCAGGACATTCACCGCCACAACCTGCATGGCGTGAATGCGCGCATTCCGCTGGGCGTGCTGACGGCCGTCACCGGCATCTCCGGCTCGGGCAAGTCCAGCCTCGTCGCGCAGGCCCTGCCGGAGCTGGTGCTGCTGCACCTGGGCCACGAGCCGGAAGACGATGCGGCCGAAACCGCCACCAGCGAAGGGCCGACAGTGATCGAAGCGACTGGCGGTCGTCTGGCAGGCGACGTGGACGCCATACAGCGAATGGTGCAGGTGGACCAGAAACCGATCGGGCGCACGCCGCGGTCGAACCTGGCCACCTACACCGGCCTGTTCGACCATGTGCGCAAGCTGTTCGCTGCCACGCCCGATGCGCGACGCCGCCGCTATGACGCCGGGCGCTTCTCGTTCAACGTCGCCAAGGGGCGCTGCGAGACCTGCGAGGGCGAGGGCTTCGTCAGCGTGGAACTGCTGTTCATGCCCAGCGTGTACGCGCCGTGCCCGACGTGCCATGGCGCACGCTACAACGAGGCCACGCTGAAGGTGCAATGGAACGGGCGCAACATCGCCGAGGTGCTGCAGATGACCGTGGACGAAGCCAGCGAATTCTTCGCGGGTGAAGACGCTGTGGCAAGGCCACTGCAACTGCTGCGCGATATCGGACTGGGCTACCTGCGCCTGGGGCAACCGGCCACCGAGCTTTCCGGTGGCGAGGCGCAGCGTATCAAGCTGGCGACCGAGCTTCAGCGCAGCCAGCGCGGCCGAAGCCTGTACGTGCTCGACGAGCCGACTACCGGGCTGCATGCGTCGGACGCCGACCGGCTGCTGGTACAGTTGCAGCGCCTGGTCGATGCCGGCAATACCGTAGTGATGATCGAACACGATATGCGCGCGGTGGCCCAGGCCGATTGGGTGATCGACGTGGGGCCTGGTGCAGGCGCTGCCGGCGGCAGCATCGTGGTGGCGGGCTCCCTTCAGCAGGTGGCCCGAACGTCTGGCAGCAGAACCGCTCCGTTCCTTGCACAGGAGTTGGCGCGGGCCGAGTAGCTCAGTTCGCCAAATGTTGCCAATTTTCGCGGGGACTTGATCGTCGCCACACGACGGTGGCGATCAATGCCCGAATCGCGTCATCCTTCCTGAGTCAGAGCAAGATGGGGGTTGTTGGGCGGTATTTCGGCGAGTGCCAAGGACCCATCTTCGAGGAGGTAGCCATGCAGTCGGCGGGACTTCCTCGGGCCCGTGACTTCACAGGTCCAAGTGTTCAGTCCTGGGCTGCTTTCGATGTAGCTGCAGCTTCTCGAAGCTCTTCTGCACCCACTGCCAATCCTGTTGATTCTCCTGCTTGGCGAGTGCGGCCACTTCGGGATGCTCCTGCGCATAGCGTGTGGAACACACCCGGGCTGACCAGGCAGGCCGTGTCATTCACCGTATGCACGAGTACCTTCGCGTCGTTGATGATGAACCGTCGTGAGGCGATTCCCTGCTTCAGCCAAACCATGAACTGTTCCCCGGATGGCTTCGTTGCCGATGGCCCAGGCGTAGGCGCGGGTGCAGGCGATGGAATGGACGTCGCGGCTGTTGCTGGCGCGGGGGTGTGGAGGAACTCCTCGGCATCCTGGCCAACGCCGGCCGAATCACCCAAGCCCACCATCGCGAGCAAATCCTCCATGACGTCGGGCACGGGCTGGGCTGCGGGCGGTGAAACGATGGTGGTGCTGTCGCCCTCCCAAATCGGCCTCGGCACTACCTGAGCCGGAGACGATGTACGAGTTCGGCGGGCGGCGAAGCAAACCGAGGCAACTTATCAATTAAAGATCGTGATGGCGCACAACACTCGGTAGACGCCATCGATTCACAGCTTCGCAAGATCGAAGGGCAGAGCCTTGGGTATAAAGTGGCTCGTTTCTTCGGTCTTCTGGGGCGGTGACTTACGCGACCTGCAGTGTCGGATAGTCTGTATAGCCCTTGGCGCCACCTGCGTAGAACGTGTTGGAGTCAGGCGCGTTCAGCGGTGCCTTGGCCCTGATGCGTGCGGGCAGGTCCGGGTTAGCCAGGAAGGCGGTGCCAAAGGCCACAGCGTCAAGCTTACCTTCGGCAATAGCTGCCTCTGCCTCATCAGCGCTGTAACCCATATTGCCCACCAACACACCCTTGTACTTTTCACGCGCTACGGGCATGACATCGGCCTTCTGCACGCCGAAGAAATCGGCGCGCATCACGTGCAGGTAGGCTAGCTTGAAGGCATTGAGCCTATCGGCCACGAAGCCGATGAAGGCCAGCGGGTCGCTGTCTTTCATGCTGTTGAAGCTGTTGAGGGGCGACAGGCGCAGACCCACACGTTCGGAACCGATCGCCTGGGTCACGGCAGTGAGTACCTCGAACAGCAAACGTGCACGGTTTTCCGGCGATCCGCCGTAAGCATCGGTGCGCTGGTTGGGCGTGTCGCGCAGAAACTGGTCAATCAGGTAGCCGTTGGCGCCGTGTACTTCCACACCATCAAAGCCGGCGGAAATGGCGTTGCGTGCGCCTTGAGCAAACGCAGCCACGATGCCGGGAATCTCTTCGACGGCCAGGGGGCGGGGCACCGCGTGCGGCACCTTGCCTTGGGGCGTGTGGATCTCACCCTCAATAGCGGTGGCGCTGCTGGAGACAATGGGGGCGCCATCGGCAGCGCCAGGGTAGGCTGCGCGGCCAGCGTGCCAGATCTGCATGAAGATGCGTCCGCCCTTGGCGTGCACCGCGTCGGTCACCTGCCTCCAGGCTGCAATCTGCGCGTCGTTGTAGATGCCAGGCTCATTGACGAAGGCCGATGTACCGGGCGCCACCATGGTGCATTCGGAAATCAGCAGGCCGCCGGTGGCTCGCTGGCTGTAGTACTCGGCCATCAGCGCGTTGGGCATGTGGCCAGCGTCGGCACGGGCGCGTGTCAGTGGTGCCAGAAGGATGCGGTTGGGCAGGTTGAGAGAACCTACTTGAAGTGGATTGAATAGCATGTGGATGAAAACCCAGATTAGTGAACAGAAAACAGTGGTAAAGCTAACAGTATTCCCAATACTCTGACCTTTGAAAGGTCACTGAAAACTATTTTGGCACGGCTGGTGCTTTCGCACCCAACGCACGATGTAGTAGACGCAAGTGGGTAGGCCTTTGCTTCGGACAGTTTCCCGGCGGTCTCCAGCCGTACATACACCAAACGCCTCTGGTCATCCACCGCGTCGCAACTCCCTGACACCCCGGCCCAGCTTACGGCGCAACAGGGCCCGCAGGGTCACCCCATCCGAGTACCCGACCTGTGCGGCGACCTGGTCGACGCTCGCGTTTCCGGTGCGCAGGAGATGCACGGCATGTTCCACGCGCAGGTCCTGGAAATACGACAGCGGTGTCTTGCCCAAAACGCTTTGCAGCCGCCGCGCCAAGGTACGCTCGCTTGTGCCCGCGGCGCTGGCCGCCTCGGCGAGCGAGAACCCCTTCGCGAGCCGACGTCTGGCCCAGCACTCGAAGCGCTCCACCATCGGGTCGGCATGCGCAAGGTGGTCGGGAATCACGAACTCGGCTTGCGAACTGCGTGTCTCGACCAGCAGATAGCGTGCCACCAGGGCCGCCAGCGCCGGACTGCGCTCCCGGATGATGCGCAAGGCCAGGTCGACGTGGGCCAAAGCGGCACCCGCGGTGGTGAAGCGTGTCGAGTTCACGATCATGCGTGACTCGTCCAGCGTGACGTTCGGATAGCGCTGCCGAAACATCGGCCCCAGCCACCATGACGTCGTCGCACGATGCCCATCAAGCAGGCCACTCTCTGCAAGCAAGAAACTACCGGAGCAAGCGGCACCTAGGTGCGCGCCAGCGGTGGACCACTGCTGTAGCGCCGCGACCGCGTCGGGCACGTCGGGGCGTGTGAGCCGAGCCGAGAGCGTGTCAGGCATCTTGTCACCAAACGCGGGCACAAGCACGACGTCTGGTTCCGGCATACCACGCGCAGTGACCACGGGGACCGTCAAGCCTTGCGCAGTTCGGATGCGACGCCGCACGCCCACCAGCGTGAGCTCTATGTGCGCGGGAGCCTGTGGCAGCGAGCCCGCCATCGCATTGGCCAAGCCCACTGTGTCAGTGAGCGCCGCAAGCCCCAGATCAAACACGCCATCACAAACAAGGATGTGGAGTTTCATGGCAACAATGATATCAAAGTTGTCATTATTGCCTATAGAGATGGCTGTTATGAGGATTTAGATTGCAGGCTCGTTGATCCATTCACCTAACCCATTTACCCAAAGGAATACATCATGACCAAGCTCGCTCTGTTTGTTCGCCTCGAAGCCAAACCCGGCCAGGAGGCTGCGCTTGCCGACTTCCTGGCCAGCGCACTGCCGCTCGCCAACGCCGAGTCCGGCACCACGGCCTGGTTCGCATTGAAGTTTGGCCCTTCGACGTTTGGTGTGTTCGATGCCTTTGCCGATGAGGCAGGTCGCCAGGCGCATCTGAACGGCCAGATCGCCGCGGCCTTGATGGCCAACGCCGTGACCTTGCTCAGTTCTCCGCCCAATATCGAGAAGGTCGAACTGCTTGCAGCCAAACTGCCTGCATGACAACTCGGCCTTGACCCAATCAGCTCACGCTGCAGGATGGGGGTCACACAGCCCTACGTGCGACCCCTCACTCGTGTGATGACGAATGAGTTTCTCAATAGCCTCGGGTGGGACTTTCGTATGGTAGCTGTGCGCACGATACGCCTGGGAGTTCTTCCCAGCGCGGAGGCCCTCCTGTCTTGACCGCAGTTCCTTGGACCCGGTGTAGCGTAAGCCTGAATCGCCCCGGGATTCCCGGAGGCTCGTTGGCGTGAGTCACGTCTCCGTGACGTGCTGTCGCTGTTGATAGTAGTTCGCTTCGGCTTCGGCGGGTAGGATGTAGCCGATCGATCCGAGTAGTCGCCGGTGGTTGTACCAATCCACCCAGCGCAGCGTGGCCAGTTCCAGCTCTTCGCGACTGCGCCAGGAACGACGATGCACGACCTCGGCCTTTTACAACCCATTGATCGTTTCGGCCAGCGCGTTGTCGTAGCTGTCTCCGACGCTTCCGACAGACGGCTCGATGCCGGCTTCGGCCAGGCGCTCGGTGTAGCGAATCGACACATATTGCGATCCGCGGTCGCTGTGATGCACCAGCGCGTCGCCCGGACGCCGCGCGTGAAGCGCCTGTTCGAGCGCATCGAGCACGAATTGGGTCTGTTGGCTCGACGACAGCTTCCAGCCGACGATTCGCCGTGCGTAGACGTCGATGATGAAGGCGACGTAGGCGAATCCCTGCCAAGTCGAAACAAAGGTGTAGTCGCTGACCCACAGTTGGTCCGGACGGTCCGCTTTGAACGTGCGATGCACCAGGTCCAGCGGACAGGGTCGGGCCGGATCCGGATGCGTCGTCCGAACCGACTTTCCGCGCACAACCCCGGCAATCCCGAGTTTTCGCATCAAGCGTTCGACCGTGCATCGCGCCACCTCAATCGCCTCGCGGTTCATCTGGCGCCACGTCTTGTCGGCCCCGTAGACCTCGTGGTTCTCCGTCCAGACACGCTGAATCTCCGGCATGAGCGCAAGGTCACGCCGGACGCGCGGCGACGCCCGGAGCGTGTCCCGGCGCCGCGCAGCATGCTCCCGGTACGACGACGGAGCGATCTGCAGAACGCGGCAGATCGGCTCGACTCCGTAGACGTCGCGGTGCTCGTCGACGAACGAGCGCATCACTTGGTGCGGCGGTCGAGCTCCGCCTGGGCAAAATACGCCGACGCCTTGCGCAGGATCTCGTTCGCCTGGCGCAGTTCGCGGTTCTCGCGCTCGAGCTGCTTCAATCGCTCCAGATCCGACGTCGTCGGCCCGGCACGCATGCCTTGGTCACGCTCGGCCTGCCGAACCCAACGACGAAGGGTCTCGGCCGTGCAGCCGATCTTGCCGCTGATCGAACCGATCGCGGCCCACTGCGAGTCGTGGTCCTTCTGGTGCTCCAGCACCATCCGGACGGCCCGCTCCTGTACCTCGGGGGAAACTTCGACTTTCTCATGGCTCCATCCTCTCAAGTGATGGAGCCTCCGGGGAAGCCGGGGCGATTCATACAGTCAAACGAGTGACTTGTTCAGACCTTCCCTAAGGCAAAGCCGGCAACGACCCAATAGCTGTCTGCAATTCATCGAACACGACCCGGACTCTCGCTGGCACAGGGGCGCGCTGAGGCCGATAGACATACAAGCCCCAAGCCGGGGGCTCTTCCTTCTGCAGAACCCGCACCAGTTTTCCACTGGCGATATAGGGGGCCGCCATGTAGTCCGCCAATTGAGCAAACGCAATTCCGGCCAATGCGGCGCCCATTTCCATGTCGGCGTTGTCCGCGATGAAGGCTGGCGACACAGGCGTCCACTGGCGTCCTGCACTGAAGTGCCAGGACCACGGTCGCCCGGTATTGATGTCGATGGCCGCTGTCACCGGAGAACCGGCCAGTTCATCGACTCCATCCGGTGTTCCCACCTTCTTGGTCAGACGCGGAGCTGCAACGATTGTAAGGCGCATATCGGCAGCCTTGCGCGCGACGAAACGACTGTCGCGCATGAACCCGACCCTGACCCCGACATCGATCTTGTCGTCGACCGCATTGCTGATGCGATCAGACAAGCGCACATCCAACATGATGTCGGGATGACGTTTGGCAAAGCCCATCTCTCCGGCAAGGTTGCGGCGGCCTTGATGGCAAAGGCCGGGGAATTATTCTCCGAGCCGCCGACCATCGAGAAGGTAGAGGTGCTTGCGGCAAAGCTGCCCGGCTAGGCAACTCGGCAGGCGTAGACAGCCGAAACCGCCTTCGGGCGGTTTCAATGGCTGCTGGCTCGAGAACAGGGGCCAGTGCAAATAAAACCACCCCTTCGATGGGCGGCTCGACAGAATTGCAGAGGCGCACGACACATCGTCCGCTTTGGGTCGGTAGCGGACATTGCCACCTTCCCTTACGGTCGGTCTGGGCCCATGTCCGCTTTCCGCCAGAAGCAGACTCTAGGGGGAACTCCAAGCAATCGTATGGCATCATCATGCCGACTGAGCGGACGCGGACGAGCTGATCGAGATCGGCCGGGCCGGTGTACTGGACTAAGCACGCTCACGCGATTCGATCACCCAAATTAGTGTCGATCAGTTCTGCTACGAGGTAGATTCCTGGATGAAATCGTTGTTGCAGTGCGTTGAGTGCACCAAGTCGGGCAGCGTCCAACCGTACCTGTTTGTAGGCGACTACTACGATGGACACACGGTCGAGGCCACATGTCCGCTCGGCCACGCAGCATTCTCCATCGTCCAGAACCCAAAGTTCGAAACGCTGCTGACCGCTGCCGCAGACGCATTGATCCATGATCAGACGCTTCAAGCTGTCGCATGCCTGGCTGCGTCGCGCGAGCGACTTTTCGAGCTTGCGATCCGTGTCTTCGCCCGGTCCAGCGGTGTTGATCCGGGCAACTTCGAGGCTTCGTGGAAGGAGGTGGCCTCGCAGTCTGAGCGGCAGTTCGGTGCTTTCTTGTTTCTCTATCTTGCTGCGACCGGAAAGCCCTACGAGTTCGACAAGAAACTGGCTACTGCCCGGTACGCGGCGCTCCACAAAGGCGAGATTCCAACGACAGGCGAAGCATTCGATTACGCAGGCAAGGTCTACCAAGAGATCTCGAACTTGGCGAACTACCTGCGGACTGATCACAAAGAGTCGCTGCGTGCCGTGCTCCACGAAGAGAACATGCGTAAAGCCGGCCGAGCTCCCAAGGGTGTTCCAGTAGGAACCATTGCACTCTTCAGCATCTACGGAATCGAGGCAGAAGAGAACAGGGCAAATTTCAAGGAAGCGTTCGATCAGTACAGAGACTGGTTGCCCGCGCTACCGGAAGTTGCGGAATCGACACAAAAGGCTTCTGGCGTGCATACGACAAGGAGTCATCCGCCGCACTCCGAATAGAACCTTGCTTCCATGGTTCGCTGAGGCGGGATCCGCTTCGTACGCATTCCGATTCATGTGACGTCACATGATTGGACGTTAATTGAGCACTTCAGAGTGTCTCGGTTCGGAGGCACGTATTTTCGACAAGGCATACTACAGATACTATTTGGCAACAGGCATACTTGATTCACCTCAGTAACCTTCTCACTCGCACATGTCGAGCTTTCTCAACCCTGACGCTCTGCGGCTCTTCTTCGGCCCCCATTTCGACGTGGATGTCGCCATGGACGCGGTCATGCGGTACCAAGGCGTGAATGTCCTCAAAGGCGAACTTCGTGATTCAGCGACCACAGGTGTCCCGCACACGGGTATCCGGCTTGTCGGCCATCACGACGTGGACACCGGGTCTTCGATTTTCACTTTGATGCTGGAGCCCGGTCATATGAGCGGGGTACGTTTTTTCGCTGAAAGCAAACATCGCTTGTTCGGAGGCAGCACACTGGTGTGCGTGCCCCTGCTTTACTGCTCGACGGAGTACACACCTACCGGTGATCACATCGTCTATCGGCATACCTACAAACGGCCACTGTTCACTCAAGAAGAGCTTGAGAGAATTACAAAGAGTGGAACCGCAGAAGAGCAAGTTAAGGCGTTTGTTTTCACCAAAAGCCGTATCGGCTACGAGACGATCAAAGGCATGAGCTATGTCGGCCGATCTCGGCGCTCGTGGCAGCAAAGATACATGGAGCACGTTGAAGAAGCGCTGGAAAAGAACTCGAACCGCCGCTTTCACGAGGCTATGCGGGGGATGCAGGGCCAGAACGTGATCTGTGTGCACGACATCTCGGCTTATGGGATCCCTGAAGCCTCAGCCAAAATGATCGAAAGGCAACTGATCAAGACTTCCACGTTGTATCCGATGGGACTAAATATGCGGATCTAGACCCGTGAGAGTTCATCCGCAACGTCATCTTTCTGGTGGCAGGAAATCGACCACTGGCGCAGTGTCCGCTTCCGGCCAAGACTGGACCTCGACTATCCAAAGGTGCACAAATTGAGGTGTTCTCGACACTCTGCAGTAGAATCTAAGCATATTTTTCCGGGGACTCAGCTCTCCATCTAGCAGTGACAATCCTCTTCGATCAGCAACATAGGCGGGTGTAGGCGTCCTTCACGAAGGAAACTACCTTCGGTGCCAAGCAACGGTGGCTTCCCGATCCCTACAACACGATTGGCTGGCGCGGTGATCGGTACCGGGTTACTCGCGTGCTCCTGCTACCCGCACCTAGCTTAAGGCAGGGCTGATAGCGACGGTGCTACAAGTCTCTACCGGCACCTGTCGCGGGTCTCCGCCGCTTGGTGCACCTCTACGCCTACTATAGATTGAGGTCCATCAGCGAGATTCCATCGGCGAAGGGTGGCGACCTCTCAGAGGCCCCCCCCTGCCGGAAGTCCAGGCCTAAGTGACCGCATCAGCTTTCCGAGCCATCCGTACGGCCCGTGCAATGTGACAGCTGATCGGTCTCAGTTGGCTCTAGCCGATCTGGCCGAACCCGACTGGCGGTGCAGCCCCACGCCGAGCTGCACTGCCAAATTACAGGATACGCTGGCATCTAGGCCAAACTGATGTTCCACAATATCCCCCGGCCGACGTCTTGGATCTTGCCACTCTGACTCGGGGAAATCTGGCTTCGAACCGCAAAGAATGACCTAGGAAGCTCGAACTAAAAATTAGGAGAGAGAGAGAATGGAAAAGCTCAAGCTCCAACTGGAGAACTGCTACGGAATCCGCAAGTTGGACGTCGTGCTGGACTTCGCCGGCACGGCAGCTATCGCCATCTACGCACCAAACGGCTCGATGAAGAGCTCTTTGGCATGCACCCTTCAGGACATCGCCAATGGAAACCCATCGCGCGACAGAATATTCCCGAACCGCGCGACGGTCCGCGTGGTCAGCGATGAGAACAATGCCGACCTCGTTGCTAGCGATGTACTCGTGCTTAGGCCATTTGAGGATTTCGCCAGCAATGGAAACGCCACCGCTACGCTCTTGGTGAATGCCACACTTCGTGTGGAGTATGAAGCGCTGCACACTGGAATCACCGCTGCGCGAGCAGCACTTGTCATGGCGATCAAGACCACCTCGAAAACCAGGCGCTCTGTGGAGCGCGAGATTCTGTCAACGTTTGCGCCTGCAGACGGAGATTTCAACACTGCTTTGGTTGAGCTTAAGGATGAGCTGTCAAAGGACTTGAAGCCAGACTTCAAGGATGTCCCCTACGACGTGCTAAACGATGAGAAAGTCGTGGCATTCTTGGGCCAAGGTGATTTCCGCACGGCGATCAACGAGTACACGAAGAAGTACAACGAGTTGCTCGCCGCGTCGAAGTACTTCAAGAAGGGAGGCTTCAACTATTACGCGGCTACCAACGTCGCCAAGGAGCTGAAGATCAGTGGCTTCTTTAAGGCAAATCATACCGTTCGACTCAGCGGAGACGAAGAGAAGGAGATCAAATCCGAGACAGAGCTCCAAGCTCTTGTTGATGCAGAGCGCGCCAAAATCTCTGAGGATGCTGCTCTTCGGAGGAAGTACGAAGAGCTTGAAAAGCAGATCCAGAAGAACGCGCAGGTTCGCGAGTTTGAGGCGTACATGCAGGGGCACGAGGAACTGCTGCCCGAGCTGGCCGATCCAGCGGCCCTGAACAAGAAGCTCTGGCTGTCCTATCTGAAGGCGAATCACGATCTATACACTGACCTCATCAACAAGATCGAGAACGCTGCGGTTCGCTCAGCCAAGATTGAGGCGCAGGCCGGCCAAGAGCACACACAATGGCAGGGTGTGATTGATATCTTCAATAGCCGCTTCATCGTCCCGTTCCATCTCGAGGTGGCCAACAAGGTTCAAGTTGTTTTGGGAACGGAGACAGCACCGCGCCTGGGCTTTGTCTTCAAGGAGGGGGGTGATCAAGCACAAGTCGAACGAGACACGCTTCTACAGACGTTAAGTACTGGAGAAAGAAGAGCGTTTCACGTATTGACTATGTTGTTTGACATTGAGGTACGCGGCTCGGCAGGCAAGCAGACACTCCTAGTTGTTGACGACATCGCCGACTCTTTTGACTACAAGAACAAGTACGCCATCATCCAGTACCTTTCCGACTTGGCTGAAGGCCAGAATTTCAAACTGCTCATCTTGACCCACAACTTTGATTTCTATCGGACCATCGAGAGCCGTCGTCTCGTTCATCGGAAGAACTGCTTCATGGTGTCAAAGACAGCCACTGGGATAAGTCTGGAGGCTGCCCAGGGCGTGCGTAACGTCTTCATCAATGTGTGGAAACCCGCATTTTTCACCGATAACCGCAAGAAAATCTGCTGTATTCCCTTCATGCGCAACCTGATTGAGTACATGAAGGACGAACAAGATCCAGACTATCTTCTCCTCACGTCCCTGCTTCACTGGAAGGCCGGTACAGATCAGATCACCGTGGCGGATCTTGATGGCATCTACTCCAGGCTCTTTGGCATCAACGGACAGTCTGGCAACCCTGGAGAGCGACTCATCGATATTCTAGGCATTGAAGTCGCTACTTGTCTGCAGGCCCCGGATGGAATCAACTTCGAGAATAAGGTTGTGCTGGCGATTGCTACGCGCCTGCAAGCAGAGCGATTCATGGCGGGGAGGATCAACGATTCAGCTTGGCTGGCTGCGATCACAACCAACCAGACTCAGGCGCTACTGAAGCGCTATCGGAACGACTTTCCTGCCGAACTTCCCAACATTGGCGTCATTCAGCGCGTCCTACTGATGACGCCGGAGAACATTCATCTGAACTCTTTCATGTATGAGCCAATCTTGGACATGTCCGATCAGCATCTTCGCCGCGTCTACACGGAAGTCGCCGCATTGGTCTAGCGGCGGAGGACAGCTGTGCTTCCTGCATTACGGCGACCAGCGCACCGCCGCCGATGACCACGAACTAGTCCCGGAGTTTCGCAAACCACTGGCCAAACTCCGGCGCGCCGGCGATCAAGCGAAGACCTCATCGAGCAGGTCCCGCAGCGCGCCGTCCAGTCTCGGGTCGCCCTGTCCCTGCAGGGACAAGTACAGCGACAACCGGTCCACGGCGGCGCCCGCGCCGCCCAAGCGGGTGGAATAGGCCCAATGCTGCACATCTGCGTAGCCCTCGCCGGCCACGGGGAACCATTCTGGTTCCGGATGCCCACGGAAGTAGTCTCGCGGAATCGCCGCGACCGGCCGCGCTGGCGCTGCCAGTTCGGTGAACACGGACAGACCGGTTTCCCCTGCAGCACGACAATCATCGGCCGGCAGCATGGCCAAGCCACCCTTGCCGATGCCGGTTGTGCGCAGCACCGGCGAGCGCAGCCGCCGCAGCGCCGCCTCCCACAAGGACCGTCGCGTTTGCAGGAACCGCAGGCTCGTCTCCCGTCCCTTGCGCCGGGCGCTGACCAAGTTAGCCGCCACCAGTTCGCGGGCTACCCGCGAGGCGGTCATTCGCGAATAGCCTGCCTCGCGCGCAAGTTCGAGCGGCACCCACGGGACGCTCCCAGGGATGCCGCGCTCCTCAAAATCGGGCCGCAGTAGAGCGGCGATCAGAACTGCTTGCGCTGGGTGGCTCAGGTGCTTGCCAACGGATAGGGGCACCGGTGGAGACGAATCGCGCTCGCGCAGGCTCATCAGGAAACTCGGAGCGAACAGCTGGCTGCCAGGCACAACGAAATCCACACGAGACTCGATGAGCCTGGAGCGAGTGTATGGCGACACGCCCGAGAGCACGAGAACGACCCTCAAGCCGGCCTTTTCAGCCAGCAGGTGCACCTGTGCGATCAGCCGAGAAGGTGGCGTGGGTTCCGCCTGTGTCGGGACCTTGGCCAGCAGCACCCGCAGGCCCAGCAGATCAATCTCGGCTAGGCGGAACATGCTGTTGAGAGAGTGGGGCAAGAAGCGCGCCTTGGAACTAGGCCTGGGCTCGAACTCCGCGACCATGTCGGGTAGTAAGTTCTGGAGGTAGTGGGCAGCAGCCTGGAGGTCGTTCATACAACCGTATGTAACAAAGTAATCTGACAGTATCACAGAGCGGTTACGATCTAATCTGTCCGTTACAATCCCGTGCATGATTTACCCTGCTACCTAGGCAGGCGAGCGCTCCACTCAGACTCGAGTTGCTTCCTCCTGCTCACTGGGGAGTTGACGAAGGGCCGCAAGCAGCAGGTCATACGGGAACTGGGGGTGTGCCCCCCTCGCGCCAAGCGGTCATCCGACGGCCTTGAATCCATTCGGCGCACTAGCTTGGCATTGCGCGGATGCATCTGAACTGGCCAATAGACTCGGCATCTAGAGGCAATTGGACACTTACGCGTGCCCGTGCGCTCACGCGCCATTCTGCCGGGCGTACCAGGAGGCTCACGATGTGGACAAGGCCGCTCGATGCGCGCAATGTGCGCTGTGACCATTTGTAAGACGGAACTTCCCGTGCGGCCGACCATACTCGCATTGGATCTTGAGGGAACTCTCATATCCAATGCCATCAGCCAGATCCCCCGACCAGGTTTGCGTAGCTTTCTGGACGAAATGCGTTCAAATTTTGACAGTCTTGTCCTTTTTACCACCGTGCCGAAAGATCGTGCGCAAGCAATTGGAACTCTCTTAGCGAAAGAAGGCAGCGTCCCTGCTTGGTTCTCTGGGCTTCAATACATTGATTGGTCGGGAAAAACCAAGGACCTGCGCTACGTCTCCCCATACCTTGGCAATGCGCTGCTACTCGATGACCATGGTCCGTACGTCCATCCCGGACAAGAACATCTCTGGGTTGAGATTCCACTCTTCGGGTCTCCTTATCCGCCAGACGATGACGGACTAGAGGTAGCCTCGCGCCTTATTCGCGCACGAATCAGCGAGCTTATCAGCGCGAGCAACGAAACTCGCCGAACAGAGCCGCATTGAACATGCGTCGGCCCTGCAGCTATCCGCGACCGCCATGGCGGCGTTCGGCCCTCAACCCTATGAACGGCCGACGCTATACTGGGCGCAAGCCGTCCCGGCATGTCCTTCCATACACTACGGCTCTTTCTGTCGCCGAAATCGCGTACTGAATGAAGCGCCAGGTCGGCCGAAGTTCGGTGTGCTATCGACCACCTGGAGCGCTATGACCACAAGGACCTTGCAACTGGATCGAGCCTCAAGTAATCAGCCAATGTCGGGGAATTGTTACTCGTGCAGCGCAGGCGCCGACCCAAGGCCGCTCCAACCTCTAGCTCGCCCGGCTGCGCAATCGCTTAGCCTTCAGCATGGCCATTGGACTAACGGTGGGCACTGGTACTAGCGTGGTCAGGTGCTGTTCTAATCCCAATGCCTTGAGGACAGAGATCAGCGTGTGAACCGTTGATCCTTGCCCACTCTCAAGCTGCACCAATGCTCTGCGAGAGATCCCGGCTTTATCGGCCAACGCTGCCTGGGACACGTTGGAGAGAAGGCGACGCGCCCTCAACCGCTTTCCCAGGGCTTCCGCAATCTCTTCAGGAGACTGGACTGGCATGTGACTCATTTGCGCGCAAAAGTGCTCATTAGGGCCTCTCTTCACAGGTTGTGCGCGGAATGCTGCGCAATCCCAGCCTCTCCGTGCCCCGTAAAAATGGCAATGAAAGCAAGGCAGCGCCCCATTGTTACACTCGGATAAGGGCAGCCAGCTTAGCGGTTCCGACTAATGCTCGCACTGTAGCGACCATCATGTCCTCCCGAGGGCAAGCGGGCGGCCGCCATGACCATGCGGCGGCCGAGTTCTTCTCTAGCGCTAGCGCCTCGGAGCCGGTGCTCCTGAGGAGGTCGGGCTACGTGCCATTTAGTGCTGGACGCTATTTCTGAGGCGTCTAAGATCATCGATAGCACAGCTTCCGGGCGCCTCAGCGCGGTGCACGACGTCCACCTATCCCATGAGGGCTATCAGAGACGGTTGAGCCTGTACCTCAATGGCACAGTGGTTGACCGGAGAACGAGCACCGTTGACCGCACGATTGCTATTGGCGCGTCGCTCTCAGGCTTCGTCACACGGCCGGATGACGAGCTAGGCCTATCCATCGCAACCAGCCATCTGAACAGCCGGGTTTCAGCAGACCGCCGCTTGCGGGAAGTCTACGGATCTGGCGTCCGGCCAGGCAACGATGAGTTCGCGGCGGAGTTCTACTACCGAGTGAAACTCGGGCCGCACCTGTCATTCAGCCCAGATCTCCAGTGGATCAAAAGGCCCGGCGGCAACGGAGACCGTGGAGATGTCGTCATCATCGGTGCCCGTACGTCCGTATCGTTCTGAGGCCGCTAGAAGCGTAGGTAGGTGATCATCCGCTTGCGCGCCATCGGTTCTGCACGCCTTTCGGCGTAAGTAGCTTACTTCAGAACCAAAATCATGTCTGACGGTAGTGCTCGTATCGCTTGCTAGTTCCCCCTCAAGTTCTCTACTTCATTTGGGCGGCGACAGAGCCTCCCATATGAAGCTCGTGTGAGCTGGCATGAGATTCCTTATGGCAATAATGCTCAAAAAGCGACCGCAGCCAATCTAGTCATCCACGACTTCCTGAGGACGTACGCATGCGGCTTACTAGCGCGACCATTCTTGCCAGCTCCGTCTTTCTGACTGCCGTTTCGACGTCATACGCCGAGGACATTCTGGTGGAAGGCGGATATGTGATGACGATGGATCCCGGCGTCGGCGATCTAGAACAGACTGACGTTCTGATAAAGGGAGGACGCATTGTTGCCATCGGCAGAGGCCTCAAGGCGGGCACCGCTAGGCGCATCCAAGCAAAGGGTGCGATCGTGTTGCCGGGATTCGTTGACACCCACTCCCATCTTTACGTCACGACAATGCGTGGTCAGTTCCGGAACAAGGAAGGTCAGTTCTTTCCTGTGAGCTCGAAGCTTGCAGGATCAATGACACCACATGATGTCGAAACCGCAATGCATCTTGGTGCACTGGAGCTGATCAGCAGCGGAATCACCACCACGGCAGACTTTTTCGACAACGTTATTGGCCCCGCGCATGGGGAGGCGGGATTGCGCGCACTTCAGCGATCTGGAATTCGTGGGACGCTGTACTACGGGGGACCAGATAAGACCACGAAGCACCCGATGAATCTCGATCAACTTCGCTCTATTGCCTCTAGGCTGGACAAGAGTGCCCAAGTGGGCGTCGGCTTGGCGTGGCGGCTACCACGTAATCGTACCGATGCTCGCAACTGGGCCATGCGTCAGCAAGAGTTCGATACAGCAAATGAGCTGGGACTGCCTATCCAGGTGCATGTGAGTGGCGAACCTGGCCCAATGCTTGATGCACTCATTGAGCGTGAGTACCTATATCCAAACCTGACCGTGGTTCATGCCCCGGATGCCAGCGCGGAACAACTCAGAGTTCTAGAGGCAGCTGGCAGCAGCCTGGCCGTGACGCCTATCAGCGAACAGCGCGTTGGATACGGGTTAACCCGCTTTGATCAGTTCGCACTCTTCAGTAAGCAAGGGCTCGGCATCGATGGTAATTCGCTAGCTGGCAGCGCGGAGATGTTCGCCACCATGAGACTTGCATCCCTTACTTGGAGTGGCGGGGCACGTAGCGAAACGGCACCGGATGCGCGGTCCTTGCTTGAATTGGCAACGATAGGCGGCGCAGAGGTCGTCGGTATGGCAAGCGAAATTGGCACACTGTCCGTGGGTAAGCGCGCTGACCTGCAGATCATCCGCTTGGACTCGTTGAATCTCGCAGGCTTTGGCGGCGGAGACCCTTCAGCCTTGCTGGTCCACTCGGCACACCCAAGCGACGTTGACACAGTGATAATCGGCGGACGGGTAGTCAAGATCGATGGCGACTTGGTCGATGTAGATCGACCCAAGCTTCTGCAGGATGCGGAAGGATCTGCGCGTGCTCTTACGTCAAGGGTAGCGGAACGCGATTGATAGCCTTCGAGGACATCCACGTCCCAGCTAGTAGTGCTAAGTGCTATCCCCAATAGAGGGCTCGAGAGATTGGTGGGAACACGCCCCGCGAGAGGAAATGAATAGGTGCATGGCCTGCCTTGACTCCATGGCCTCCAATGGCAGCTCGATTCTCAATCGATAGCAGATTGATCTTGCATAGGCGATCTGGGCTTTGGTTGGCCGCTTTATGTCCCAGTCCAATAGCTCCGGCACCAGGCGCGAGAATTCGGCAGCCAGTCGCCTCGAGATCGCACCTGAATGGCCTCCCTGCTGGAGCTTCTCGAGCTGACGACGTAGGTCGAGCTCCGACTCTTTGGTTAGGGAGAGCTCCAACGTGAACTCTGAGTCTGAATCCACCAAGAAGAAGCTCATTTCAGCACCCCAGCAGGTTACGGGACAGTCACCAGCGCCAAGGCCTCGATCACCAGTGCCGGCCGGACGCTACCGTAAGTACTGTAGACCAAAAGTACTGCACGACGAAAGCTTAGGGCGTGAAAGCGCCACCGCCCCAGCAAGCTCTAGGGACTGCCATTAAGGAGGGCAGGCTGGCGCTGGGCGTCTCCCAGGAAGAGTTTGCAGCTCAACTCGGTATGCATCGGACGCAGCTTGGCCATATCGAGCAAGGCAAGAAGGACTGCCGGCTCTCCACGATCATCCGGATTGCAACGGCTCTGGATGTGCCGGCTTCGTCCTTACTTACATCAGCTGGCCTTTGATGGGCCAACCAGTCACGCCAGCAAGTTGGCGCTAGCACGCGGGGTCGTGACGTTAGCGACACGACTACCGATGAGGATCCAACTATCGAACTAGCTTCGGTCCTTTGTCGGTACGCCGCTTGAGCCTGTCACTACGCGCACGCTCCTGCGCGAGCTTCTCGCGAACATCTGTCAGCTCGCAGGCCAGCTCCCCACACAGCGTTGTAAGTACCTTCACTTTCGCCTTCTCAGATTCATATCTGACTCTCAACATCTCCAGCTTCAGAGCATCAGCCGCCCGGGCGCTCGGAGCATCCTGCGCAGATACCGCATCATTGAGCTTGCCCAAGGCCACTCTGTGTGATTTATAGAAAGCTTGTCTACTGATACCGCATGCGGAAGCGATGGAGACCACCGTAGGCTTAGGGCCACCCGCCCTCCAGCGAGCAATCTGCGCCTCAGTCTCGGCTAGAACTATCTGGCGCATCAGAGGCTACTCCCTATTTTCTTCAGGATCAGCTCCGTCGAAGCCAGGCGCTCTTCAGCAATGCGACGAGACTGCTCGGGAATTCCCCTCAGCTTGAGGAAACTGATCAGATCTTGCCTTCGCAACTCCCACCAAGGGGCGTGCTTGGCTGTAGCCGTAAAGTTGAGACAACCAGCACATGTGGAAGGAGTGCGCTTGCCGGGATTTGGGCCATTCGCATCGCCGTCACAGCGACTTCGCGCCTCGCGATAGAAGCAATAGCCCCAGTCGCAAGGACCGAGTACCACACCGGCACCCAGCATCCTCATCACTTCAAGATTTGTCGATGCTCGCTCCAAGACCCCGTTCATCCGTGAAATGCTTTCCGCGATAACAGGTGTAGGCAAGTTCGTATAGACGTGCTCAGCACTAATCAAATCATCCATAGCGCTCACTACCTCATTTGCGTTCTCCTCCTCAAGCAAAGTTGAGAGATCACGATCCAGACCAACATAGTAGGTGTCAGTGATCCTGGCTTCCAAGTGTCCGTACTGATATGCCAGAGCACCCAAACTCGAGCGGTCGCGCCGCGCAATGAAGCGCGCCATGAATCGGCGTAATGGTCGAAAGTTCAATTTCTCAGAATCAAGCCCAGGAATACTAGCCTCAGCGAATGCTCTCATGCTCCTGCGGAGTGCAACATAGCCATCGACTCTAGCACCACGCTGATCATCTCGAGCTTCAGCCGGTCCGCGTCCTCTATACATATTCAGCACGAAGAGCGCGGCGGTCCCGACATGATCACGAATCGGGCGCCCCAATCGCTCCAAGAATGCAATTGCGTCAGAGACTGCTGGCGCTGCGACCCATTCATGCGGCCTACCAGATTTGCTCAGAACCCCTTCGATCAAATCGGAGGTCTCTGCACCCGCCGGCATACCGAGCGCATTGGATGGCTTTACGCTTGCAGTCGTGAGCCGACGAGATTCGGATGGCCTCATGGAACTGAGCAAAGATATAATGAAGATCGCCGCTCCCTCAGCGATCTTCAGCATTATTTGCTCGCCATAGCCAACTCTTGGATCCAACTTAGCTAGAGCTTTTGACCTGAAACCATTGAAGGGCAAAGATCGCTTAGCGATGTAGAAGGAGTTCATCCTTCGGCCTGCTGAGCACAGCCTCCCAGCCTCTATCGCCATTACCTCACCCATGAAGGCTTCTATTGTGGGCCCATCTTCCTCTATTAGCTTGATTGCATCTGCCAAGAGCATGAGACATTCCTGCTCACTCAGGTCGTCATCCACCTTTCTTTTCTTAGCTGCAACTGATGCCTCCTTCGACATCCTTTTTCCTACGCGGACCATCTCTGCGCGCACTACTGCAGACACATCTCCCACGTTGAGTAGAAAATCCTCGACACAGATGAATTTGGCCCGCATCCGAGTAGCACCCGCCTCCACACGGCCGACTGCGCGACTAGCATCGGTCCATGGGCAAATGAGCTCGGGACTCAGATCGCTTGGCGAATCCACGCCTTCCTCATAACACCAAACGGCAAAGCTTCTAAGGACGATAAATCGTTCGTAGAGGACAAGAGCATAGCGTGTCGATCGTTCCAGCCTACCAAGCATAGCAAGTGCCAAATAGATCTTTATCGGCACTTTCCAGCCATCAGGGATGCACGAGAAATCGAGCCTTCGCGTCTCCACAATCCCGTCGATAACGTTTCGTCTGAGGAACCACTCATCATCCTCGAAGTTGATACCGAGACCGTCGAGAGACAATTCGCTGACCGGCGGCGTGGCTTGGCGCAAGGATTTCATGGCTACTCCAGACCAATAACAGGGACAGATACGGAGAGCTTCTCTGCTTCACGAAGAACCACTTTCGTAACCCTGCCAAGCAACGCAGACAGGATTTCGTGCGAATTCTCGTACGCGTGCTTGTACCTGGCAGCCACGTCACGAGAGGTCACCGCCAGTCTCTTGATTTCGTCAAGTTCCCGTTGAGCAGCAATCATGCGTGCAACGTGCCGCGGACTATCCAGCACAGCTACGCTATTGGGGCAGAAGGCGCAGTAAAGGAAATCCAGGCACTTCTGACCCTTCTTGGATGCGGGCGCTTCACCTGAGAGCGCGTCGGTGCAGTCGTAACCCTGGGTAGTCTCGTAGTTTCTTGGATGCAAGCCCACCGCTTTTGCGGACTGGACTACCTTCCCCATAAATCCCAACAATTTCGCTTGTGCGGCCCCCTTGCGCTCAGGCGACCTAATATAGAGGCCGGTGGTCTTGGAATTCTTGTGCTGAAGCTCGGATTGGACTCGCTCAATCTTCTCGCCTCGATTCCCAAGGAGCCTCGCGCCGGACAACCTCAAGTCAACAAAATTGAAGTCGGGTAGGCCATGCCGGTCTATGAACAGCGCCAGTTCGTTGTGCCATGACTGAATCGACACGCGACCTATGCTGCCACGACACAAACTAAGGAAGACCGTGTCCGCACGAGCACCCGCAGCGATACGAAGTACCGAAGTGAATTCGACTACCTCGCCGATCAATTTTGGGATGGCGTACGCACCTTCGGTACTGACTGAAGCCGAGCTCTGCTCAGTCGCCCTGAATTTATCCCAGGTGAATTCTTTCTTTAATGGGTCGACGGCATGATCACTGATGCAATCAACGCATAAGGCCATCAAACCCCCAGGATTCCCGCCCGTTTCGATTGCTATGTACAGCAGGTATGGGATGTAGTCGCAGATCTCTAGAAATAGGTACCTCTTTAGAGGCCGGTACTTTACGCTGTATGGCGTAAAGCCCGCCGCACAGAGATTTATCTTTCCGAGTACGCCTTGGGCCATCCCTCGGCGCATGCCATCTAGGTCAGCTCTATCCTTGGCTGTAAGGCATTGCACATCAGCTCCATTTGCCAATGACGCCATCACCCTTGTACGCGCCCTTACCTCATCGATCCCCTTCTTTGAAGCGATGAGAATGCCACGCATCTCCTCTTCGGAAAGGATGTTTTCTCGAGAACACTCCTCTTCCCTCTGGAACTGACCTCGGGGGAAGTATATGTTCATCCATGTCACCGAGTTCTCGGTGTCGTTAGTGGCGAGCCAAGCATATATCTGTCGAAGCAGGTTAAAATGGCTTCCCCCAGTCTTTAGCAAGAGCTTCGCCTTAAGCCACTCCGCGTATCTCTGCGAGATCGTAGAGGACCTCATATTCTTCCACGGGTCGCCGTCCAGCTCGGTCAGAAAGTTTGCGAACTTTCGGATTGAGCCCCATGCTTGCTTTCGACTCTGCACCCTGTAAGTAGAGGTCACGCCGGTGAAGGCATTCAGCAACGCGTGAGTGGGCTTGCGGGGAAGGCCTAGCCGGGAGAAGTCATAGATGTTGACTGGGTCGCCAGGCGCATCGCCGGCGAAGACGGCCTCCGAGACGCCACTCATCCCAATGCCTCCTCTGTCTCAAGGATTGCCCTAAGCGTGCCTGAATCTATGGAGCTGACGGAGGCCAAGTAAAGCTCGGTTGTCTCTGCACTGTTGTGCGCAAGAAGATGCTGAATGACCTTGATCGAGTTGATGTTTGCACCTCGCCTCTCCATCTCCTCGAGACGACTCTTCATATGCGCGGCGAAGGTATGTCGCGACATGTGCGGTGTCACGTTCAGGCCAAGCACTTTCGCAGCTCGCCTGAAGGCTTGGTAGTAGGACTTCGATGTGACCGGCCTGCCTCTCGAGTTCAGAAAGACCCGGCTTGTTTTCTCAGTGGAGTTCGCAGCTGCCTTGTTCCTACTTGTCTGGCAGTAATCGAGTGTTCGTTGTGCCAAGCGGGAGGTCACCACCAGATTGATGACTTTTCCGCCCTTCGTCCGAGTCTCGATGTAGTTGACATTCAGTGCGTTCTTTGGAAGCTGTGTGAGATCGAGATCTGCAACGGTGGTGCGACGAGCGCCCGTCCCGAGAGTCCAAAGGAACATCAGTGAGTAAGGCATTTTCAGGGTTGCCGCCATGAGCGAAGTCTCCTCCGGACTCATGGCACGCACTTTTCTCTTGTAAGCCTTTGCCCGCCGCAGCCGACTAGTTCGAGCGAGGAACTGTTTGATCGGCTCCGTCTCCCAGGACCCGCCTGAGTCTGCCAGGCCCTCACCGTCCCAATGCTCCAGAAACTTGTAGAACTCTCGAACGGTGGTCGTCCGTAGGTTGATCGTTTCGCTAGCTAGTCTTCTCTTTCGATTCGGTGCCGTGGACAAGAAGCGACGGTACTCGCTGAGCAGCAATGCAGTCGGCCTCGTCCAGTCGCCTCCGTTGCATTCGACGAATTCCAGCCAGCTCTTCAGCCCTTCGGCGTAAGTGGAGAGCGTCTTCTCCCTGCTACGGGTGGAGTCGATTCGAAATGTGTCCAGGAGAAACGCAAAGGCCCCCCAATGAAGCTGCCCTTCTTCAGAAACCAGAAGGGGGAAGCGGGGCTCGAGTCTCGGGAGGGGAGTCTCTTCAAGCGCCGCAGAAGCCGGAATGAGCTTGTTCAGCTCGGTAAGCGGGATCTCTGAAGTCCGCAGCAGATGCATTGAGCACTCCTCGGGGGTTTACATGTACCATGCTACCCTAATGCCGGAATGGAGCCGGCACACACTGGAAGTGCTGCGTGAGCCGCTGGAGTCAGGGCACGTCAATGTCGCCCGTGCTGCGCGCACCGATGCCTTCCCTGCGCGCTTCCAGCTGGTGGCTGCCATCGAAAGTAGTATATAGACATGTTCCAGATGCAAAAGCTCCCGCTGTATAGGCCAAAGACCGATTGATATCAGGAACGCGAACCGAATAGGATCAGACGTGACCACTTACTCGTTCAATGTCTACAGGAGTCATCTAGGAACAACGCGAACATACGTGACGCACATTCTCTATGCGTCGCCGCCCTCGAGCCTAATATCTCGGTCGTTGAGCGAGATGGCCAAGTCAACCCGCAGACGCAAGATGTCCAGTACAACTATCAGCCAGTTGCGTCGCCTCTTGGCCTCAGCTTCGCTGGATACGAAGCGGTTACTAGCTTACGAACCCAACGTATTTGATGACAAACAACTGTTGCGCTTGCTTAGCTCGACCTTCAACGACCTGGAGGATCGCAAAAACATAAGCCTAAGCGCAAAGCAACAGCTTTTCAGAGCACTGCTAACGTGCCTTTCAAACAGCAACCCACCCTTGCTCAATGGAAGATTTCTCGCTTGGTCCGAACAGAACCTGCCGCGATTTAGGAGGACCGCGCGTGCGCGCCCCTCCCCGCTCCTTGATCTCATCCCACAACAAGCCGCGCAAGGCCTCACGCCTGACTTCAGCCCTGCAGCCGCGCTTGACCACGTCCACGATCAAATCGAAAACGCTTGCCGAGCAGAAATAGAAGAATATCGCCAGATGCTACTAGATCAGCACGCCCTGCTGAACAGCGTTAAGTGCAACGACATCAGTGAGGATAGCTCTCATGATGGCTACCTAGAAAATCCGCGATTACGCAAGGCTCACAGGGACGCGCTGGAGCAGTTCGTAGGCTGCGTAGAGAACAACGAGCCGCTCCCAGACCCGCCCCTCAACCTGCTGCCGGCCTTGCGGAAAAGGTACCAATTACCGAGCAAGAACGCACGACCTTGGCTGCTTGCGCAGTACCGGCTCCCAAACCAAACGCTGCATGCGATATTCATACTTGTCGCGCTCAGAACTGGCTGGAACCCCCAGAGCGTCGCGTCGCTGACGATAGACAATCTGGGCGGCGAGCCAGGTGGAAGTCTTTTGCTTCAGTCGTTCAAGCTAAAGACAGACGACAAGACGCCGGCGGTTGCCATATCGCGCAAAGACAAGCTAGCACAAGATGCAATAGGTCTACTTCGATCCAACCTTTACTGGGCCAAGAAGCTAAAGATGGTGCCGGCGAATGAGAATCGTCTCTGGATTGGCTGGAGCTCCAAGCCAGATGCCCGGCAGATAGTTGCAGACGGGCATCTCCTGCGCAGATTCATAGATAGGCACAATCGGGTTCACCCCCGTTTTCACGGACACTTACAAGAAGGCCGATCCAGGCCATGAGGAGTGTTCATGTCAAAGCGTAGA
>NZ_RHPP01000060.1 GCF_003935715.1 Stenotrophomonas sp. 278
GCATCGCCCAGCGCCCGCGGGCGCTGGCGGCGGTGATCGCCAGCCTTGGCGCACCGCTGCGTTCTGCGCGGCTGCTGGACCAGTCCGCCGACTGGTTGCAGCAGCGCCTGCACACCGACCTGATGCCGCATGTCAACGCGGCCCATCACCTGGTGCCACTGCTGCAGCCGCGTGCCGGCGGTGCCCACTACGTGGTGATCGGCAGCCCCTGCGGCCTGCGCCCGTGGGCCGGCCATGGAGACACTTCGGTGGCGTCGGCTGCGCTGCGCATGTTCGTGCAGGTGCTGCACGAAGAAGCCCAAGGCGTCGGCGTGCGTGCACAGATGCTGGAAGTGGTGCACCCGGTCTGCACTCCGGTAAACGCCGCCAACGCCTGCGCCGAATGGCCAAGCGCGCTGGTCGTGGGTCGCCGCGTGGTCTCGGTGCTCGACGGTTGCCGCGACAACCGGCCGTTCCTGCGCTGCGACACGCTCGACAGCGCGCTGCCCAAGGGCCTGCTGAAGATGAGCGGCCCGGCCCCCTGGAAAAACTCGCTCGACATGGCTTGACCTCAACCATTGTTGAGGTCCGAACATGCGCCTCCTGTTGCAACTGCTTCCCCGTTACCACCCCCTACGGATGATTCCCATGAACCTTTCCTCCTCTACTCCGATTGTCCGGCGCGTTGCGCTGGGTACCGTGACCGCCCTGACCCTGGCGGTAATGGTCGGCTGCAGTGGCAGCCACGCCGAAACCGCCGCGCCGCCGCCGCCGCAGGTCACCGCCGCACCGGTGCTGATCAAGCCGGTCAGCCAGTGGGATGACTTCAGCGGCCGCGTCGAGGCCGTGCAGAGCGTGGAACTGCGCCCGCGCGTCAGCGGCTATATCGACAAGGTCAACTACACCGAAGGCGAAGAGGTGAAGAAGGGTGACGTGCTGTTCACCATCGACGCCCGCAGCTACCAGGCCGAGTACGACCGCGCCCGCGCCGAACTGGCCCGTGCCCGCACCCAGGCCAGCCTGGCCCGCAGCGAATCGGACCGCGCCAAGAAGTTGTCCGACCAGCAGGCCATCTCCACCGAAACCTGGGAACAGCGCCGCGCGGCGGCTGACCAGTCCGGTGCCGCCGTGCAGGCCGCACAGGCGGCACTGGACGCTGCCGCACTCAACCTGGAGTTCACCAAGGTGCGTGCACCGATCAACGGTCGCGCCGGCCGTGCGATGGTCACTGCCGGCAACCTGGTCACCGCCGGCGACAGTGCCAGCGTGCTGACCACGCTGGTCTCGCTGGACACCGTGCATGTCTACTTCGATGCGGACGAGGGCACCTTCCTGCGTTACGCGCAGATGGCGCGAAAGGGTGAACGCCCCAGCGAGCGTGACAGCGAACTGCCGGTGAAGGTGGGCCTGTCCGGTGAGGAGGGTTATCCGCATACCGGCAAGGTCGACTTCCTCGACAACCAGGTCACCCGCAGCACCGGCACCATCCGCGTGCGTGCGCTGCTGGACAACGCCGATCGTGCCTTTACGCCCGGTCTGTTCGCCCGCGTGCAGCTGCTCGGCAGCGGCCAGTTCCAGGCCATGCTGATCGATGAGAAGGCCGTGCTCACCGACCAGGACCGCAAATACGTCTACGTGGTGGACGACAAGAACACCGCCCAGCGTCGCGACATCGTGCTGGGTCGCGGGGCTGAAGGCCTGCGCATCGTGCAGCAGGGCCTGAAGGCCGGTGACCGCGTGATCATCGACGGCGTGCAGAAGGTGTTCATGCCGGGCATGCCGGTGCAGGCCAAGGCGGTGGCGATGCACGCCGAAGCCAAGCCGGCACCTGCGGTTGCTCTGAAATAACGTGCAGCCGGGCATGGCCCGGCTCTACATCTGTCGCGCCCCATGCAGGGGAGCTCGTTCACACGGTCGTCCGCGGCCGTGGCGGGGTCCTGCATGCCGGCGTTGCTGAAAAACCCCAGGAATCCCCTCATGGACTTTTCCCGTTTCTTCATCGACAGGCCGATTTTCGCGGCGGTGCTGTCGATCGTGATCTTCGCCGCTGGCTTGATCTCCATTCCGATCCTGCCGATCGGCGAGTACCCCGAAGTGGTGCCGCCGTCGGTGGTGGTGCGTACCGTGTACCCGGGTGCCAACCCCAAGGTGATTGCTGAAACCGTGGCCACGCCACTGGAAGAAGCGATCAACGGCGTGGAAGGCATGATGTACATCAAGTCGGTGGCCGGCTCGGACGGCGTGCTGCAGATGACCGTCACCTTCCGCCCGGGCACCGACCCGGACGACGCCGCAGTGAAGGTGCAGAACCGCGTCGCCCAGGCGCAGGCGCGCCTGCCGGAAGACGTGCGCCGCCAGGGTGTAACCACCCAGAAGCAGTCGCCGACCTTCCTGATGGTGGTGCACCTGACCTCGCCGAACGGCAAGTACGACACCCTGTACCTGCGCAACTACGCCCGCCTGCACGTCAAGGACGCGCTGGCGCGCATTCCCGGCGTCGGTGATGCGCAGATCTTCGGTGGCGGCGACTACGCCATGCGCGCCTGGCTGGATCCGGACAAGGTCGCCGCCCGCGGCCTGACCGCCAGCGACGTGGTCCGCGCGATGCGCGAGCAGAACGTGCAGGTCTCGGCCGGTCAGCTCGGTGCCGAGCCGATGCCGAACAGCCAGTTCCTGACCCTGATCAACGCCCAGGGTCGCCTGCGCAGCGAGCAGGAGTTCGGCGACATCGTGCTCAAGGCCGGTGAAGACGGCGAAGTGGTGCGTCTGTCCGACGTCGCCCGCGTGGAACTTGGTGCCGGCGACTACACCCTGCGCTCGCAGCTGGACGGCAAGAACGCCGTGGGCATCGGTATCTTCCAGGCCCCGGGGGCCAATGCGCTGGAGATCCGCGATGCGGTGATCGGCACCATGGACGAGATGCAGAAGACCTTCCCGGCCGACGTCAAGTACGAAGCGGTGTACGACACCACCATCTTCGTGCGTGACTCGATCAAGGCCGTGGTCTCCACCCTGCTCGAAGCCATCGCCCTGGTGGTGCTGGTGGTGATCCTGTTCCTGCAGACCTGGCGTGCCTCGATCATTCCGTTGATCGCCGTGCCGGTGTCGGTGGTGGGTACGTTCGCCGCGCTGTATGTACTGGGCTTCTCGATCAACACCCTGAGCCTGTTCGGATTGGTGCTGGCGATCGGCATCGTGGTCGACGATGCCATCGTGGTAGTGGAGAACGTCGAGCGCAACATTGAGGAAGGGCTTTCGCCCACGGCCGCCGCACACCAGGCCATGAAGGAAGTGTCCGGCCCGATCATCGCGATCGCGCTGGTGCTGTGCGCCGTGTTCGTGCCGATGGCGTTCCTGTCCGGCGTGACCGGTCAGTTCTACAAGCAGTTCGCGGTCACCATCGCCATCTCCACGGTGATCTCGGCGATCAACTCGCTGACCCTGTCGCCGGCCCTGGCCGCGCGTCTGCTCAAGCCGCACGGTGCGCCCAAGGACGCCCCGAGCCGTCTGATCGACCGTCTGTTCGGCTGGGTGTTCCGTCCGTTCAACCGCTTCTTCAAGTCCAGCTCGGAGAAGTACGAACGTGGCGTGTCGAAGATCCTCGGCCGTCGCGGTGCGGTGTTCGTGGTGTATGCGGTGCTGCTGGTCGGTACCGGCTTCATCTTCAAGATCGTGCCGCCGGGCTTCATTCCGACCCAGGACAAGCTGTACCTGATCGCCGGTGTGAAGCTGCCGGAAGGCTCGTCCATTGCCCGCACCGATGAAATGCTGCGCAAGGTGGCCAAGATCGCCCAGGAAACCGACGGCGTGGCCCACACCATTTCGTTCCCGGGTCTGAACGCGCTGCAGTTCACCAACACCCCCAACACCGGCGTGGCCTTCATTCCGCTCAAGCCGTTCAACGAGCGCCATGGCAGGACCGCTGCGGAGATCAATGCCGAGATCAACCAGAAGATCGCCGGGCTGGGGGAAGGCTTTGCCTTCTCGATGATGCCGCCGCCGATCCTGGGCCTGGGTAACGGCAACGGCTACCAGATGTTCATCGAGGACCGCGGCAACCTGGGTTATGGCGCGCTGCAGAATGCCGTGCAGGCGATGCAGGGCACCGTTGCGCAGACCCCGGGCATGGCGTTCCCGATCACCAGCTACCAGGCCAACGTGCCACAGCTGGATGCGGAAGTGGACCGGGTCAAGGCCAAGGCCCAGGGCGTGGAGCTGACCGAACTGTTCGACACCCTGCAGACCTACCTGGGCTCGTCGTACGTCAACGACTTCAACCAGTTCGGTCGTACCTGGCAGGTGATCGCCCAGGCCGACGGCCAGTTCCGTGACAAGGTCGAGGACATCGGCAAGCTGCGTACCCGCAACAACCGTGGCGAGATGGTGCCGATCGGCTCGATGGTGACCGTGAAGGAAACCTACGGCCCCGACCCGGTGCTGCGCTTCAACGGCTACCCGGCCGCCGACCTGGCCGGCGAAGCCGACCCGCGCCTGCTGTCCTCGGCCGAAGCCATGAACAAGCTGACCGAAATCGCCGGGCAGGTGCTGCCGGCCGGCATGACCACCGAGTGGACCGACCTGAGCTACCAGCAGGCCACCCAGGGCAATGCCGCGTTCATCGTGTTCCCGGTTGCCATCCTGCTCGCCTTCCTGGTGCTGGCGGCACTGTATGAAAGCTGGTCGCTGCCGCTGGCGGTGATCCTGATCGTGCCGATGACGCTGCTTTCCGCCCTGTTCGGCGTATGGTTGACCGGCGGTGACAACAATGTGTTCGTGCAGGTTGGCCTGGTGGTGCTGATGGGCCTGGCGTGCAAGAACGCGATCCTGATCGTCGAGTTCGCCCGCGAACTGGAAATGGGCGGCAAGGGCATTGTCGAAGCCGCGCTGGAAGCCTGCCGTCTGCGTCTGCGCCCGATCGTGATGACCTCGATCGCCTTCATCGCCGGTACCGTTCCGCTCGTGCTTTCGCACGGTGCCGGTGCCGAGGTGCGCTCGGTCACGGGTATCACGGTGTTCGCCGGCATGCTGGGCGTCACTCTGTTCGGTCTGTTCCTGACCCCGGTGTTCTACGTGGCGCTGCGCAAGCTGGTGACCCGTAAGGGCGGCGGCCAGCTGGTCAGCCACGGCGCACCCACCGTTCACCACCACTGACTCCATTCCCCACGAGGTTATTGAAATGACGACTGAAACCCAGAAGATCGCCCTCGTCACCGGTGCCACCCGCGGCATCGGCCTGGAAACCGTGCGCCAGCTGGCCCAGGCCGGCGTGCACACGCTGCTGGCCGGCCGCAACCGCGACACCGCCGTTGCTGCCGCCCTGAAGCTGCAGTCCGAAGGCCTGCCGGTGGAAGCCATCCAGCTCGACGTCAACGACAGCGCCAGCATCGAGGCCGCAGTGAATACCGTGGCCGAGCGCCACGGTCGCCTGGATATCCTGGTCAACAACGCCGGCATCCTGGTCGACGACACATCGCTGGCCCCGTCGCAGCAGAGCCTGGACACCTGGCGCACCACGTTTGAAACCAACGTGTTCGCCGTGGTCGCGGTCACCAACGCGTTCCTGCCGCTGGTCAAGGCATCGCCCGCCGGCCGGATCGTCAACGTGTCCAGCATCCTCGGCTCGCTGACCCTGCACAGCCAGCCAGGCTCGCCGATCTACGGCTTCGCGGTACCGGCCTACAACGCCTCCAAGAGCGCGGTGAATGCCTGGACCGTACAGCTGGCCTACGAGCTGCGCGACAGCACCACCAAGGTCAACACCGTGCACCCCGGCTACGTGAAAACCGACATGAACGGTGGCGAAGGCGAAATCGAGATCAGCGAGGGCGCACGCTCCAGCGTGGGCATGGCGTTGATCGGCGCGGACGGCCCCAACGGCAGCTTCACCTACCTGGGTGAGGTGCTGCCATGGTGATCCGTGTGTTGACCGCGGCCGTGACCAGCGCGTTGCTGGCCGGCTGCGTCAGCGTCGGCCCCAACTACCAGGCACCGCCGGCGCAGCCGGTGGTCCTGCAGGGGGCTGCCGCAGAAGTGTTCACCAGTGAATCGCCGGTGGCCAGCTGGTGGGCCCAGTTCGACGACCCGGTACTGGAGCAGCTGGTGCACGATGCGCTGGGGGCCAACCTGGACCTGCGCATCGCCATGGCCCGCGTGCGCGAGGCACGCGCGGTGTTCGTCGAACAGCGTCTGGACCAGCTGCCGCACGTCACTGCCGGTGGCAGTTACGACCGCCGCAAGCAACCGGACGCCACCGTCGGTGGCGAGCGGGTGTTCAGTGAAACCTACCAGCTCGGCTTCGATGCCGGCTGGGAGCTGGATCTGTTCGGTCGCCAGCGCCGCGCCGCCGAAGCCGCACGCGCCGACCTCGGTGCCGAGCAGGACAACCTTGCCGACGCCCAGGTCACCGTGGCCGCCGAAGTGGCCCGCAACTACTTCGAGCTGCGCGGCAGCCAGAAGCGCATCGACGTGGCCCAGCGCACCCTGGTCAACCTGCGCGAAACCCAGCGCCTGACGGAAGCGCGGTGGGAGCTGGGTGCGGGCAGCGAACTGGATGTGCAGAGCAGTCGTGCACGGCTGAAGGCAATCGAGGCCGACATTCCGTTGCTGGAAGTGGCCGAAGTGCAGTCGCGGCATCGCCTGGCGGTGCTGCTGGGCCAGCGCCCGGATGCACTGGATGCGCGTCTGCAGCCGCAGGAAGTGCCGGCCTACGCCAAGGCGTTGCCGCTCGGTGACACCACCGACCTGCTGCGCCAGCGTGCCGACGTGCGCAGTGCCGAACGTCGCCTTGCCGCCGCCACCGCGCGGGTTGGGGTGGCCACCGCAGACCTGTTCCCACGGATCAGCCTGAGTGGGTTTGTCGGCTTCCTGTCGGGCGATGCCAGCGGACTGGTCAATGGCAACAACAAGGCATGGTCGGTGACCCCGTCGATCAGCTGGGCCGCGTTCGACTTCGGCACGGTCAAGGCACGCCTGCGCGCCAGCAAGGCGCAGGCTGACGGCGCGGCCGCCGAATACGAAAAGGCTGTGCTGCTGGCGCTGGAAGACACCGAAAACGCACTCACGCGCTATGCCAAGCAGCAGGCGCGTCTGGGCATCGTGGTCGAACAGGCACAGGCGGCGCGGCGTGCCGAGCAGCTGGCGCAGATCCGTTACCGCGAAGGGTCGGAAGACTTCCTGACCCTGCTGGATGCGCAGCGTACCCAGCTGGCCGCCGACGATGCGCTGGCCGCCGCCGAGTCGACGGTGAACGTCAGCGTGGTGGGCGTGTACAAGGCACTGGGCGGTTGGGGTCAGCAGCGCGATGCAACACCACCGGCGATCGCCGGTACGTTGCGCTGACGCGGAAGGGAAGGGCGGTCGGATGCCGTCCTTCCCCTTCGTGTAGGCATCATCCGCGACCGCATGCAGGAATAGCCCGCGTTGACGGCATTGCCTCTGACGAAGTGCGTCATCACAAGGCTAAATGGGCACCCCTCATGACAGGAAGCGTGCCGATGCACCACCCGCACCGGGTCCCGCCGGGATTGCACCAGGAAGAAAAACGCATGAGCGCGGCCAGTCTTTCGCTGGGCGTGCTGTTGTTGCTGTTGATGGCGGTACTGGCCGTCACCCTGGGTTTCGCGCGACTGCCTGATCCGTTGCTTGAACTGGGTGTCGTGGCCATCGGCCTGTTCCTGGCGGTGAGCGCACGCATCTACCAGGCACGTGAGCAGCACCTGGCGCTGTGCCGCGCCCTGAATCGCCTGCAGCGCCACCCGTAGAGCCGGGCTTGCCCGGCCGTCCAACCGTAGAGCCGGGCTTGCCCGGCTGTCCACGCCACACACAGCCGGGCAAGCCCGGCTCTACCACGTTCAGGGCAGCTCCACGTCCGCCACCACCGGGAAGTGGTCCGAAGGCAATACGCCACCGGGCTTGTCGTCCAGCGTGGCAAACCGAAGCACCTTCATGCCACGCACCAGGATCCAGTCCAGTTCGGTGGTCGGTGTGCCACTGAAGTTGTGGAAGGTCAGACGCGGTCCTTCCACCTTCGCAGCCTGCCTGCGCGCATCACCGAGCACAGCGGTGAACGTGGCGTAGGTCCCGCTGCCGGGTTCACTGTTGAAGTCACCCGTAATCACCACCGGCACTCCGGCATGCAACTGCTGCAGCCGCGCGACAATCGCCTTGGCTCCCTGCACGCGGCGCGGTTCGTCGTCATCGCGGTAGGGCAGGTGGGTGTTGAGCAGATAGAAGCGCCTGCGGTCGCTCACCCGTTCGAACAACGCCCAGGTGACCATCCGCGGGTACAGGTTGCCCCAGGTGATGCTGCCTGGGACCTCGGGGGTGTCGGACAACCAGAAGTCGCCCGATTCCACCACTTTGAGTCGCGTGCTGTCGTAGAACACGCCCATGTGCTCGTCACCTTCGCCGCCGCGCCGACCCTGGCCGAACCACCGGTAATCGGGCAGCTGGGTGGTCAGGTATTCGGCCTGCTGCTGCACCAGTTCCTGGGTGCCGACCACGGCGGGCCGCTGCGCGCGCAGCAGGTTGACCATCGCATCGCGACGGTCAACCCAGCGCCGGCCCGGTTCGGTGTCCACCGGGGTGCGAACGTTGAACGACATCACCCGCAGCGGTTCTGCAGCAGGTGTGGGTGAGCGGGCCTGTGCGCTGCCGAATGGCAGCGACAGGGCAAACGCAAGCCACAGGGCGTGACGCTTTCGAATCGATCGCATTGGAATCCCTCCATTCCATGAAAACGATTCCAAGAGTCGCACGCCTGCGCGCCGCAGACTATGCGCGGGTTGGCGGAAACTCCGTGCGGGTACTCATTTCACGTAGTCCACCAGATACCGGACCGAGAACTCCACCTTGGCCCCCAGGCTGTCCAGGGTCTGCTTGACGGTGGGCAGCACCACCCCGCCGCAGCTGGAGCAGGTGTTGAGGAAGCTCACCAGTCTCACCCTGTGGATGTCGCTGGAAAGCAGGCGGATCGCCGGATCCTCCGACTGCAGAAGCGACAGCAGGTAGCGGAAGATCCAGTTTTCCGAATCGCCGCCCCGGTCGAACACGATGGTGCGGGTGTCGTCTGCTGTCCGCAGCACCGGCAGCGTGACAAACGCCGGGTTCGCCGGAACACCCGCACTGCGGGCGTCGACGTAGCGGATGCCGGGGGTCTGAGCGGGCAGCTTCAAGGTGAGCCTGCGGGCACGGTCGCCCCCGGACAGCGACGCGATCACCAGGGTGCCGTGCGTGGTTTCCACCTCGGCATAGGCGAAATTCGCTCCGGTGACGTGCCTGATCAGTTCCTGGGCGGTTTCGGGCAGCGCCAGGCTGTCAGCGGTAAGGGGTATCCACCCCGCTTCCTTGCCTTCTACCGGCAGCAGGCGGTTGAGCATGTCGGCCACCTGCCTGCGTTCTTCCTGCGAGCAGGTCTGCAGCGCTTTCCAGTCAGGTATGAACTGCCGGCTCACGTCAACGAACGCCTTCTGCTCCCGGCCACCGGAGAACACATTGAAGGCAAACGTTTCCAGCTCGTTCGGTTTGCCACTGCTTCGGCAGTAGTCCGCATACTCCCGGTAGCTGGCATACAGCGCCTGCTCATGCGGTTCAAACCCGGGGCGCAGGTAGTTGAACGTCATTTCCGCAATGGTGCGCTGTACCTGCACCGATTGCGGATTCTCGCGCAGCAGCCGCTGCCGCTCGGAGTGCCGCAGGTAGGCGGCGATGTCGTCGCGCTGCTTCATCGGGATGAAGTGCAGCGTTTCGCTGTTGAGCCGCGGTACCGGCGCGGCGTAGTAGACGCCATTGTCCGGCTCGATGCAGATGGACGGCGTGCCGTCCACCGTCATGTAGATGCCGCGCAGCTCGCGGCTGTCATCGATACCCTGGGCAATGGCCCCCAGGCGGATCGCAGGCAGCTGGCTGTTGATCAGCACGCGGTCGAAATGGGGGGTTGCTTCATCCAGGCCGAGCATGGAGTCCACGATCAGCCGGCCTTCCACCCGGGACAGGTACTGCACGTGCATGGCCACACCCAGTCCCTGGGCATCTTCCGGCGTCAGCGGAGACAGCTTGGGCGGCAGCTTCCGTCCGCGCCTGGAGGTTCCGCTGGACCACTTCTGTACCTTGCCGTCGTGGATCATCACCGGCAGTTCCGTTGCGCCTGCCTCCAGGTCATGACCGTCCAGTGCGGCCATGTCGATCGGGCTGTAGCTGCGATAGCCGAAGGCATGGGGCACCCGCTGGCCCGGGGTAGGCGAATCGGGCAGCGGCACCTGTCGGTCAGGCACGAAGCGCAGCTGGGTCGGCCGGCTGCAGCCTGCGGCGGCTCCCGCGCTTTCAATGCCACGGCGGACGCGGCAACCGGTGCCGTCCAGTTCCTGCAGTTCGCCGATTCTGCCGCCGTGTACCTCGCGCAGGTGCAGCGAGCCGTCGTCCGGTTCCAGGAGGTAGGGGGTGTCGCCTATCCAGACTTCCCATTGATTGTCGCCGCGCTCGATGAACCGCGCGTCCGTGGCGTCGCCAAGGTGCAGCCGCACGCCCGCGTCAAACCTTTCGCCGGGAAGGCGTCCAGGCAGCGGGGTGACCAGGCTGACCTGCTGCAGCGGTGGCCCATAACCGGCACCGGCAATGGGATCGAAGCGGTACCAGCCGTCCGGCCCGCTGATGACCAGCATCAGCGGGTGACCATCGACCTGGCCCACCGCCAGGGTGGCCTCACCCACTTCGAACCCGGCCAGCAGGTCGTGCGTGGCCCTGCCGGCGGATACGTCGGTTTCCACGCTGTGTGCCGCGGCACCCAACGCGCGTTCGCCGACCAGCACACCGCGCACCCAGCCTGCGCTGCGAAGCGCCTGCTCCCAGGCCTGCCCGCCCAGCCGTGCTGCGCCTTTGCCGAGGTCGAAGACCAGTCCGGCACCACTGTTGCGCAGAAGCTCGCCGGCGAACGTGCGCAGGGCGTCGCCGGTGTGGGCAGCGAGCGACAGCACGGTGTGTTCGCCGGCCTCGGTCACGGTACGTACCAGCGTGCCCGCAAAGGTGGCCCCGGGAATCACATTGCTCAGCAGGTCCACGCCGCAGTCCAGCGCTGCCGTGCCACTTTCGCCACTCAGCAACGCTTCGCCACAGGCAAAGAACGGAAGGGTGAATTCTGCCGTCTTCTTCAGCAGCGCTTCTTCTTTCTGCAGCGTCTGCTCCAGCGGCGTGAGCTGGCTGAGTTCCCGCTTCTTCATCTTGTCCAGCGGGGCGTCCCACAGCAGCTTGGCGGCGGCCGCCGCCAGCACGTGCACGGCAACCGGCGTATCGCGCTGCATCACAGCGGCCATGGGGGTCAGCTGCAGATCGCGCACCGCCGTCAGCCGCTCGTTGCGGGAGAGGACGATGCTGCCGTCGATCAGTCCCTGCGCGTCCACGCAGGGTCCCAACCGTGGGTCGACCACCGCGCGCCGCATCAGTCCCGCTCGCGGCAGGATCTCGAAGTACACCGGTTCATCACGGCCGTGCGGCTGGCACTGAAGCAGCAGTCCCTGCGCTGCATCCTGCCCGAAGGCCCGCACCTGCATCGGGGTGCAGTGGCTGCTGCTCAGCAACGTCCGGTCTTCCGGCGGCAGCGCCTGCAGCAGGGCCTCGATGACCCCGGCCAGGCCCTGTTCCACTGCGCTGCGATAGGTGGCAAAGGCTTCATTGAACTGCTGCAGGGTGGTGGGCTGACCAGCGCAGCGGTAGGCGTCGGCGGCAATGAGGTTCAACAGGGAGTCGCTGGCGCTCAACTGGGTTTTCAGCGATTCGTCCAGGTCGTCCGTGCCGATGGGGGTTGCCGCCAGAAGCAGAGTCTCTTCCGTCTGCAGCAACGGTCCCGCGGTGATGCCATGTGCGTTCAGCACCTGCGTCCCGATCCGGTTGATCGGCAACGTCCACAGCGCCGGGTCCAATCCTGTTTGCGCAAGCTTCTGTTCGGCAATCCGGCGACGCGTCGGCGCGGGGCGCGTGATCAATGCCAGGTGGGCAGCGTGCGCATCCTGTGCCTGTTTCAGATACTCCAGCGCGTGGCAGGCCTGTTCCGACGTCACTTGGTCCAGTCGCACCAGGTCGGGCAGCTGCCCATGTGCGACGCCATACAGCAGCGCAGGCTGCAGCATGGCGCGTGCCCAGCTGGCCTGCAGGTCATCGGCACCGGACGGTGGCGGGGGCGCTGCCAGCGCGGCAGCCAGACCGGCGACCTCCATGTAGCTGACCCGTCCGCTGCTGCCGGGCTGCAACCCCTCCAGCAGCGCAATGCTGTGCAGGAAGGTGCTGCCCGCCAGCGAAGCCGGGCTGAGGCCGTCCGGAATGTTCCGGACCAGCAGCGCCGGCTGCTGCAGTTCGCTCAGCAGCAGCCACTGCAGCAGGTCGCGTGCGGCTGCGGGCGCATTCCGGTGACGGGCGGCCAGCAACGCCGCAACATGTGACTGCCATTGCACGAAGCTGCGGTGCACGTGGACGGGGCTGTTGAACTCCGCGCGCAGGGTGTCGATCTGCGTGCGGCCGACATGGTGTTCCAGCAGCGCCTGCGCCACTACGATCTGCGCGCCCTGTGGCGAGCCCGGGCCATCCTCCTGCGCGCCGGCCCAGTCGGTCTGCCCCAGCAGCTGACGACCCAGCTCGGCGAATCCCTGTGTGCGCGACATGAGGTCCCACAGCTCTGCCGGGGGCAGGGCGGCGTCCGGGTCGACGTTGTGCAGCACATCCAGCCCCCAGCCCCGCAGCAGCGTGTGCAGGTCAGGCAGCGCGCGGGTGTCCAGCGGGACGGTGACCGGTGACGGAGGCGGGCGATGGAACCAGCGTTCCAGCAGCAACCCGCTGCCCTCCGCAGTGGATGTGTTGGTTGAGGGCAGCGGCCACAGCGGGAAGCCCAGCGCCATGCGCGAGGCGTCCGCCGGTGCCTCCACCGGCAGCAGCGCCAGTGCCAGCAACAACGCATGTTCGGGATGGCGCAGCAGCAGCGGGTCGGCTTCTCCCATTGCCTGCGCCAGGGTCAACACCGGTGCGGCCCCACCCTTGAACAGGGTCGGAACCTCGAGCAGCGCCACCACCTTCTGCTGGATGTCGGGCGGCAGCTGCGATAGCACCGCCTTGCGCAGAAGCGTCGCGTGCGCCTGCCAGCCCGCCGCTTGCTTTTTGTCCACTGCACCGCTGCGTACCGCTCCATCGTTTACTGCATCCACCCAGCGGGCGACGGCGGTGCGGCCTTCTGTGCTGTCCAGCCACTGCTGCAGCAGATGCGGTCCTTCGATGATCAGGGTCCATGCATCCAGAGGGTGACGGACGGCCGCGTTGGCGCTGATGAGCGCGCGCTGGATCGTGATGGCCAGGCCATCACGCAGGCTGACGGCGTCGAAGGGACAGATGGCTTGCGCCAAGGCATGCCCGGCATGTGCCTCCAGCCACTGTTCCAGGGGAAGCGACCGGACCGGCATGTTGGGGGACGTGCCTGGAGCAACCGGTGCCTGCAGTTGATTGCCCACCCGCCGGTAGAACGCTTCGAAGTGATCCAGACTCTCGGCATACCAAGGGTCCGCATCCTGCAGCGGCAGTTCCACCTGGCTGTACAGCTGCTGCAGCGGTTCGACCAGGCGTCGCAGGTGGACACCCAGATTGAGTTCGTTGGCAGTGAGCGGTTGATCCTGCTGCAGCCGCATCCAGTCACGCAGCATGCGCGCGGTTCCATGGAAGTACTCGCCCAGGCTGGCTTCCCAGGTCAGCTCCTGTTTGCCGCTTCGGCTCCTGGCGTCCGCCAGCTCGCGCCACTGGCGCATTCCAGGCTGCGCCGTGCGCCAAGGGGGCGGCATGCCGCCGTAAAGCAGCCGGCTGTGCACCCCCGCGATCTGCGCCAGGCAGCGGGCGGGTTCCAACAGGACCGAGAAGCCTTCCTCGCCCAGCAGCGGATCGGTACCCACCACCCACCACTGGCGCAGTTCCTGTTCGTTGATGGGCACACAGAACGTGCTTGGCCCGGGAGCAAGCCATCCGGCGTGCGCCTTGATCACGTCCGCGTCCACCGGCGTGGGTGAATGCAGCGCGGATGGCCGGTACCTTTCCACCACGCGTCGGAAGAACGTGCGACCGGCATCCGGGGCGTTTCCGTCGTAGCGGGTCAGCAGTTCGCCGGCTGCCAGGCCCATCCGGGCCAGCGCGAAACAGGCCTCCTGTTCCAGTGCACGGGATCGCGCGCGGTTTCCCGTGAAGTCAACGTGCGCAGCAACTGCTTGAGCATGCGCATGAACACATAGATCTGCGCTTCCATGCCGCCGCGCTCCACTTCATATTGCTGCCAGGTGGACAACTCCGGCAGTTGGTTGATCGCCTCGAACAGCGCGGTCCCCTGCGCGGTGCCGAAGAAGCGCTCCAGCGCATCGGCGCTCGGCGGTCGTCCGTGCAGGCGCTCACCGCCCAGTGCGAACAGCGCGTTGAGGGTTTGCAGCAGTCCCTGCGCGGAGCGAGCGGTGTAGCCGGGGATCGCGGACCACCAGGAACGGCTGGAAATGGAGTCGATCAAGCCCTGCATGAGCAACAAGGGCACCGCTCCGTCCATCTCCCCGGGCAGCTGGGCCCCCGCTCCCGGCAGAAGCGCCGCGCCTGCCAGAGCGGGGGGAACAGCAGCACCCTCATCGGTCAACGCGCCCGCGCGCGCACGTGGAGGCACCCATTCCTCCAGCCCTGCGGAAGGACAGCTGTGGGTGTCTGGCGGTGCCGGCACAGCGGCCTGCGGCACGGTCGCGCGGGTCGATGTGAAAAGGTGGGCCAGGGCCTCCCGCGCCTGCTGCACGGTGCCAGCACCCGGTTGCTGCCGGCGCATGAAGTGGATGATCTGTCCGGCCTGCTCGACGTGCAGGCCGGCTACATAGCGTTCCTGTGGGATGCAGGACATCAGTGCAGTACTGCCAGGTGCCAACGCGGGCGGGTCATGCCGGGTCAGCCCATCGACGGCGGTGCGCGCTACCTGCATGGCGTGGGCATGCGTGGTCGCCTCCGTCCCAGCCGGCAACGGCATGCAGGTGTCCACGGTGACGCGCGTGCCTGAGGCGGCGACGGTCCTGCCCAGGTCCTGCAGGGTCGGCAGGCACAGCAGTGACGTCAGCGCGTGCGAGACGCTGTCGAAGCGGCCCAGCCGCCTTACGGCCGACGGGGGTGTCCACGTCGCCGAGCGCGCCGTCTGCACCAGCAGCGTGGCGAGTTCGCTCGCTCCGGCCGGCGTCGCGCGGGCCACCAGCGGACCGGTGCCGCACGCTGTCGCCAGACGCGAACCGGCGTGAATCGCCGACAGTGGTGCGGCGTCGTGTTCAATCAGGTGCCGTAGGCCTACACGGACATCCAGCAGGCCACGCTCACGTTGTTCGCGCTGGCGCATCGCACGCAGCGCCGCCTGCAGTCGCTGCGAGTCCGCCTGGGGTGCGAGGGCCCGCAGCTGAGCAGTCGCCCATGCGTCGCGCGCCTGCATGTCGCTGTTTCCCAGATGCTGCCTCTGGTGGCCCAGCGCCAGCGTGTGGCAGTCCTGCTTCGGCGTGGCAGACAGCAGTGAATTCCAGTGCAGCCGGTGCATGTCCTGTGGCCGATACGACGCGTCGCGCAACGCGGCAAGCAGAGGGTGCTCCCGCGCGTTCTGCAATGATCCGCGCAGATCCAGTACCGCCATTTCCCATTCCCATGCCGGCAGCCGCAGCGCGTGCAGCAGCACCTCGCGCCAGACCTGCTGCTCGTCCGCGGGCATTGCCGCCGGCAGCACGCAGCGTGTGGCAAGCTCGTCAGCCAGCAGGCAGGCCAGCGGCGAGCGGGCGAAGTCGGCGGCCAGCACCGAGTGCAGCAGATCCAGGGTGACCGGTTCTGTGGCCAGCAGCTGCCACAGCGTGTTGAACTGCGCATCCGGCGCGCCGCACAGCCCGCCGAACGCAGGCGCGGTTGGAACGGAGCACGTGATGGGCGGTACAACACCATCGCGGTTCTGCAGGTGGTGCAATCGGGAAGGTCCGGCTACTCCCGGCGTTGGTTCCCGCACAGGATCATGGCGCGCCAACGAAGAGGTGGGACGTTCGGCGGGTAAGCGGGAAAGGGTGGGGGAGGGCTGATGCATCGTCGGAATGCCGCGCAGAGGGGGCGCGTACAATCGCCGCAGCAGGGCCTGCACTTAATAGGAATAATCAGAAATATTGCGGACGCGCTTGCAAGGCAGCGCAGAAAAGGTTTAGAGGACCAATGGCAGGGGCAGGCGCTTCCCGACGTGTGTACCGTCAGCGCCATTCCGGTCCAGGAGCGTCGCCATGCTGCGTCTGTCGTGCCTGCTGTTGAGTTCGATATTGGCCGTTGCCGGTGCGCACGCCGCACCGGCATTGCCGCCTGCCGAGGTGACCGCCGTGCTCGCGCGCTGGGACCAGACCGAGCATCCCGACCTGCGCGCGGTGGTGGTGATGCAGCAGGGGCGGGTGGTGGGCGAGCGTTACTACAACGGGGCCACGCGCGATGAGCTGCACGACGTGCGCTCGGCCGGCAAGAGCGTCACCGCGCTGCTGGTCGGTATCGCCCGTGATCGGCGTCTGAAGATTGACCAGCCGGTGCAACGCTACTGGAAGCAGGCAACCGGCAGCGCCATCGGCCCGGTGGCATTGCGCGACGTGCTGAGCATGCGCTCGGGACTGGCGGCCGACGACGAAAATGCGGATTCGCCAGGCAATGAAGACCGTATGGACGAGGCAGATGACCCGAAGTCGTTCGTACTGAAGGTCCCGCGTGCTGCGCCGCCGGGCACGGTGTACCGCTACAACTCGCTGACCAGTTATGTCGCGGGCGTGGTGGTGACGGAAGCAGTTGGCAAACCGATGGACGTGTTTGCACGCCAGTACCTGTTCGCGCCGCTCGGCATCGAGCGCTGGCAGTGGGCGCGTGATGCCTCTGGCATCACCAAAGGCCAGGGCAACCTGTCGCTGCGTGCGCGCGACTTCGCCATCCTGGGCGAGATGGTGCGAAACGACGGGGTGTATCAGGGCAAGCGTATTGTCAGCGCGGCCTGGCTGCGCGATGCGCTGACCCCGCATGTGGCGATTGCCGACAGCGACCCGTACGCAGAGGGGTATGGCTACTACTGGTACGCCAAGACCCATGACATCAAGGGCACCCCGGTGCCGGTGCGCTTCGCCTCCGGCAACGGCGGCAACAAGATCTACGTGGTGCCCAGCCGGCAGATGGTGGTCGCCATCACGTCCAGCGCCTACGGCAAGGGGTACGGCCAGCGGCGCTCAGAGGCGATTCTGAAGGCAGTGCTGGCCGCCACCCCGTAGCGCCGGGTTACGCGCCGTTGGTGCCGTTTGCCTTGTCGACCGTCACGGTGACCTGCACCGTGGTCGGCTCGGTGTCCAGTTCGATATAAGCGTGCACCAGCTTCTTCAGCGCGTTCGCCGGGTGGGTCTTGGAACGGCGTGCGGCTTCGCGGAACCGGCAGCGCTGTTCATGCGGCAGGTGTACCTTCATCACAACGTTTTTGCTCATGGGGCGTGCCTCCAGCTGGGAGTTTCGAACTCGCCTGCGAACTGCAACTGCATGGTGATTCTCCTTCCGGTAATTCCCCTTGCCGGGGTGGCAAGGGGTCGGGAGGTTCGAAACCGTACAGCTAGAGTAGAAAACGGCGGGCGTATTTCCCCATTAAGGGTGTTGTATTAGCCACCCTCCCGACTCGGGTCACGCTCACTCTATCTGTTGGGGTTTCGACGCCCCGTCCGGAAATCCTGCTCGACATCGATGGCGGATGGAAACAGTCAGCGTCCATCGGGTATAGGTGCCGTTGTGTGCTGCAGCACGAAACATGTCGCCAATGACCTGTAAGACCGGGTGGATTGGTGCATTCCGTGTAGCTCGCGACGTTTTGCGTACGTCGCGATGCGTAGCAAGCGCGTGCCGCGCAGAACGACGCAATCAGCCAGAACCCCGCAACGCCACGTGTCGGCATGTGCTGGAATGCGTTGCGACGCCCTGCGTTTCGCTGGTACGCGATGGAACGCGCTTGGACATGCTGGAACGTGCTCGGATGCGCTGGGGTACTGGTAGGGTCGGTCGATAGACGACCGCCGATGGCAATCATTACTTCTGTAACGCATGACCACCGAACGCAAGGGGCGCTTCTGCGTTCATCGTCATGCGTCAGCGTGCAGACAATCGTTCTCGGTCGTCATCTGTCGACCGACGCTACCCGGCGAGATGGCGTTCTACTTCTGATCGGTCATAGAATCAGGTGCAGACACACCACCTGTCTCCAAGCCAAGGACTGCACGCATGCCCATCGCAAGGGAAGGTCGTTTCCTCCTCAACCACGACCCGATCGGGATCGAATAAACAAAAATGTTGACGAATACACAATAAAGTGTATTCTATGCGCCACTGCCCAGCGGCACGCTGTGGGGCATGAAAATGTCCGAGTTCAGGCGTGGACTAAAGCGGCGAGGCGTCCAGTTCAGCGAAGGCGCGCGGCACACGAAGCTGTCCTATAGGGGGCGGCACTCTACTTTGCCGCGACACGCTGCGGAGATCAGCGAAGGATTGCGTAGGGCAATTCTGAAGCAGCTTGGAATCACGCAACCGGGCCGCTGATGCTGGACGTGTAACATCTGATGGAAGGCGCATTCACAGCGCAAAGGAGTCGTCATGGCGATGAGGTACCCTGCAAGAGTTGAAGGCAAGCCTGGCGACTACGTAATGACCTTTCGTGATATCCCGGAGGCCATTACTGGTGGGTCTACGCTCGATGAAGTGCGAGCGAATGCTGTTGACTGCCTCGTTACGGCAATGGACTTCTACTTCGAGGACCGTAAAGCAGTGCCTGCTCCGACAGCACCCAAGGCAGGCGAGGTTCTCGTAGAACTACCTGCCAGTGTCTCAGCGAAAACACTGTTGCTGAATCGCATGCTGGAAACACGAACCACGCCGGCGGAACTGGCACGGCGCATGGGGACAACGCCGCAGACTGTGAATCGTCTGGTAAACCTGCATCATGCAACCAAGATTGATACGTTGGCCGAGGCCGTACGGGCGCTGGGGGCGAATCTGGAGATCAGAATCGCCTGACGCCTTGCCTGCATGCCTCACAGCACCCCAGCCACCACAAGCCCGTCGTAAGTAGCACTCCAGTCCCCGCTGTGCTTCACCGCGACACCGCCTGCAGCATTCCAGGCAGCGCAGTTCGCACTCCAGTCGTCGACCAGAACATCGCCTGCCCGATGCATGAACAGAGGCTTGTTCGCACCGCCCAGCACCGGCAGCACCAGGCAGGTCTGCGACAGATGCTCACGCACCCACGCACGCTTCTGCGTGGCAGCGACGGTGTAGTTGCTCTTCGGACACGCGGTGAGGATCACCGGGTCCAGGTGTTCAATGGCACGGAAGAATTCGATCGCACCGGCAATCGGTGGCAGGTCGCGGAAGAATGACGCGTGGCCGTTGATATGACCCCACATCACGTCGTCTTCCAGTTGGCGGTGGTCCAACCCGAACACGGCCGGGAAGCCGGTATCGAAGTCGGCCATGACGCCGTCCAGGTCCAGGTACAGCGTCCGCGTGTCTGCGGCGACGGCGTGACGGGGCGCGGAGGAGGGCAGCGCTGACTCGTTGGACTGGAACGCCTGCTCCAGGCCGCGCATGCCGTGCTCCACCCATTGCGACAGGGTGCTTGCGGAGATGCCCGCTTCGGCGCTGGCAGAAGCCATCGATGTGCGGCCCTGCAAGATTTCTACAACCAGGGCGGCTTTGCGCGGCCCGGTCCAATCACGGGTCTCGTGTTCCATCACGTCAGTCTCCTTGTGAGTTCGGTTCCAAGATACCACTGCAATCAGCGCAACAAGCTCTTGAGGTCCTTGAGCATCAGAAAGAGGTGGTAGGGATCGGTTGGGCTGGCCTCGAAGTCCCAGGCTTCATACCACTGTCGCGCGTCGTCGTCCTTGGCATGAACCGCCAGGCAGCGAATCCCCGCAATGTCAGCCGCCTGTGCGGTGCGCAGCAGGGCGTCCTTGAGCAGCGCCTTGCCAAGGCCTTTACGCTGATGGGCCTTGTCCACCGCGAGCCGGGCTAGCAGCATGATCGGCACGGGATGGCGTGCAAGTCCCTTCGACACCCTTGACGGTGTGTTTTCTGGATCGACGCTGCCAACGGCCAAGCTGTAGAAGCCAGCCACTTCGTCATCCCGGCAGCAGACGTATGTCTGTGCGCTGTTGGCCTTCTGATTGACGAGCGCATGTCGCTGCAGAAACTGGTTCAGCGCTGTGTGGCCGCAGTCGAAAGCATTGACTTGATCGGCTGCACGTATCTTTCGAACGGAGGAGTAGGCAGAGGTCAATCCAGAACCCCGGGCTCACTCAGCAGCTTTTTCAGGCGGGGCTTGCTTTGCACCGGTCGGTCAAGCGCCTCCTGAAAGGCCTGCCACTGTGCGTCATCCAGCACGAACTGGCGGCGATCTGCCAGCGTCTGTGCGGCGGCCGTTACGCCTGCGTCGAGCAGAAATTCGCTCACGTTCTTGTGGCACGCGCGGGCAGCTTCCTGCAGCAACTGCTTGACGGATGTACTGGCCCGCACATCGATTCGTTCGGTCTTGGATGGATTCGGGGTGCGCATGGTGTCACCTCCACGCAATTGCCGGAGGTTGCAGTTTGCCTGTCAGGACGTTGTCCTGACAAGAGGGGCGTCGTACCGGTTCAGCGCGTGCAAACAAAAAACCCGGAACTCCTCGCGGAATTCCGGGCTTCTCGTAGGTTCTTGCGAACCTGTATTGGTGGAGGTGGGCTCTACTGGAAGGGCGGACGGAGTCCTTACGCCGCAAGGCGCGGCGGATCGTCTTCACCCTCGATACCCCCGGCGGTACCCCCGGTTTCGAGCGCTTGATCGCGCGCCCGAACCTGCAACTGAATCCATTCCTCAACCTCCGATTCCAGCCACCGAACGGAGCACCCGATGTGCAGCTGTTTGGGGAAGGTTCCGTCCGAAATGCGCGAATAGACGGTCGACTTGGGCAGGCCGGTGCGGTCCACAACCTGGCTCATCTTGAGCAGCCGGCTGGGGGTGGGAGGGGCGTCATTGGTGGTCATGGTTGTCTCCTTCGCCGCGGTGGGCGGCAGTGTGGGGATGGGGTTCAGTGCAGGCTCTCGGCCCATTTGCAGACCTGCCGGGCCTGCGCCTTTGCGTGGTGGCTGTCGTCATGTCCGGCGCAGTAGCGGTCCATGGTCCCGATCACTTCGGCTTTTGCCTTGCCCAGCGCCTCGTTCCGGTCGGCTGCGGTCCTCTTCCACTTCAGCATCAGGGCGTACCCATAGCCTTGGTCGGAGAGGTTGACGGAGGTCGCGAAGATCCAGCCGGTACCGGGCACCTCGGCCAGCTCGATTCTGGCCAGCCGCAGGTAGCCGCGCCCCGGCATCTGGTGGTCTTCATCTGCAGGCCAGCGGCGCTCGTCCAGCGCGTCGAACAGGTCCAGCTGCTCAGTGTTCATGCCGCCGCGTCCAGAGGCATGTCCAGGCCGTCGAACAGGTCCGGCATCGACAGTTCGCGCTCTGCCGCCTGCAGGTACTTCACGCCGTCCACGAAGTAATCCGCCGACAGCTCGGCTGCCCGCCCGCGCCGGCCCAGCTTCAGGGCGCGGTACGGAACGGTGAACAGGCCGCCGAAGGGGTCGAACACCAGCTCGCCCGGGTTGCTGTAGCGCTCGATCAGCCGGTCCACGATGTCGAACTGCAGCGGGCAGATGTGGTTCTCCAGGCCGCGCCGGGTCTGCTCCCCGTTGAGCGTCAGCATGCGGTTCACGTCGTGCCACACGTCCGGGTGGTGGCTGCCAGGGGCGAGGGACATGAAGGTCGAGGGAAGCGCACCGCGCGCTTCCAGCTGCTCCCCGATGCGGACGTGCGACTCGTAGTCGTAGACCTGCTCGAGGCTGTGCTGGGTGAAGATCTTGGCCAGCTTATCCGGGCCCAGCTTCGCCAGTTCGTCGGCGGTGAGCAGCCGGCGGCCGCTGGACCGCCAGAACGCATGCGCATCCACCTGCCAGCGGGCGCGGGTGTAGTTCGCCTTCTCCTTGCGCACCGGCATGTCGGCATAGCCCTTGGAGCGGTCCGTCTGCGGCTTCCGCAGCAGCACGATGTACTCCGGGGAACCGGCCCCCATCTTCGTGCCGTCCTTGCACTGCTCGGACCAGCCCAGGCGGTAGGTCTGGTTGTTCTCCCGCACCACGTCCGTCACAACGGTGATCAGGCCCATGTAGTCGAAGCCGTGCGCGCGGTAGTGGAAGATAGCCTCCGCGTGGAACGGGCTGACGGTGGGCGCGCCGGCACCGGTGACATTGCCGAACTGGATCCGGTCCTTCACGTGGATGGCCGCGATGCGCCCCGGCTTCAGCACGCGCAGCAGTTCCTTCGACAGGTGGTCCATCTGCGCCCAGAAGTGGGCGTTGTCGTCGGTGTGCCCGAAGTCGTTGTAGCTGGGGCTGTACTCGTAGTGATTGGCGAACGGAATGGACGTGACCACCAGGTCGACGCTGCTCTCGTCCATCGACCGCGCTTCCAGCACGCAGTCATTGTTGGCCACCTGCCAGCCCTGGCCGCTGGCCTCGATCCGTTCCACGCCAATGGACCGCTGCAGCACCTGCGCCATGGCGGCCTTGCTCAGGCCGAATTCCCGGATGATCTCGCTCATCTTTTCCACCATCAGTTCGTGTCGCTTCCACTTCTCCATGAGGCTGGCCAGCACCTCCCGTTCGCTTTCGGCGTAGACGATCCACACCTCGACCGGGAATTGCTGCTGGTAGCGCTGGATACGGTGGATCGACTGGATGAAGTCGTTGAATTTGAAGCCGATGCCGGCGTAGACGGCCAGGTGGCAGTGCCGCTGGAAGTTGCAGCCGCTGCCGGCGATGACCGGCTTGGCCGACAGGATCCGAATCTCGCCCTCGCTGAAGGCAACCACAGCTGCCTCGCGGTCGTCGATTTCCTGGTCGCCGTAGATGCTTACTGCCTCCGGCACAGCGCCGGCGATGGCGTGCCGCTCTGCCTCGAGGTCGTGCCAGATCAGCCAGTGCTCTGCCGGGCGCGCACCCACGATCTGCTGAACCGCGCTGACACGCGCTGGCAGAGTGTCCCGCTTCTCCCGGGCGGCATCCTGCAGGCCCAGCGCCGCGTCCCTGAACATCTTGCCTTGGCCGTCCCGCTCGGTACCGGCACTGCCGTGGTCCACCGGCACCTCATGGAAGTGCACCTGCAGTTCCGGCAGGTCGTATCCCTCGTCGCTGTAGCCGAGGTCAGAGGGTTTCTGGAGGAACAGAGCCCAGCTGGCCACCCACAGCCAGAACTCACGCTCCTTGTGCGGGTACAGGGTCAGGTTGTTGGCCTTGGTGCTGTCGCGCTTGAACCAGCGGGTGAGCGCCTGGCCAGTGTCCATCACTCCCAGGAAGCCGGCGTAGTGGATCAGCTCCTTGTAGCGATTGGGGCTGGGCGTGGCGGTGGCCACAAAACGGTACCGGACGTCGTTGAACAGCGTCAGGAACTCCTGATACGTCTTCGACCCGAAGCTGCGCAGCACGGACGCTTCGTCCAGGCTCGCGGCCAGGAACAGGTTCGGATCCAGCTTGCCGTCGCGCACGGACTCGTAGTTGGTCAGGTGCACGCCGTTGAAGCTGGCATCAACCTCGGCATTGGTTCGGACGAACCGGGTTTCCATGCCCAGCATCGCAGCGTCGCGCCGGAACTCCTGCCGGACGCCCAGCGGGATCACGATCAGGGATGGGCCGCCGGCATGCGCCATGGCCAGGCGACAGATCTCCAGCTGCTGCACGCTCTTGCCCAGGCCGAAGCGCTGGAACAGGGCGCGGCGTCCGCCGGCGCATGCCCAAACCACGCTGTCGCGCTGGTGCGGCTTCAGGATCGGATTCACCTCGTCGGGCGACACGTCGAAGCCCAGCGACGGTGCCACCCGCACCTTTCGCTCCAGGAAGTCCAGATAGGGGTCAGCCACCGTGCACCTCCTGCGGGATCAGCTTTTGCTGCTGCACGTGCTCGATCACGGTGTGGCCGCTCGGCAGCAGGATGTGCGACAGGAAGGCGGCCTCGAAGGTGAGCATGCCGATCTCGATGGCGGTGACCTGGCCTTTCACCCAGTCCCGCAGGATTGAGTAGACGGCCACGCCGCCGATCTTCAGGGCCTTGGCCTCATGGTCGGCGCGGGTCGCCCGCACGCGGGGGCCGTAGGGATGCTCCCGCAGCCATGCCGCCGCGTAACCCCGGGCGCTGGCCTTCAGGATCACTTGCCGGCCGCGGTGCTCGAACTGGACGAAGAGCTCGCCCGTCTCGAAGTCCTCGCCGGTGCCGAACTTGGTGCATCCGAAGGCGCGCAGCATCTTCTGGATGTCGTTGATCGCGTTGTTGCCGCTGGTGGCGTTCTCGTAGGGCAGGCTCACTGGCGTTCCTCCGGGTATAGCTTGCGGTGCGCGTCGATCAGGCCCTGCACCTGGCCCTGCAGGCCGGCGGCGAGGTCGCAGAAGTTCGGCACCACGGTGGTGGCCATGACGTGGAGCTGGTTGCGGATGTCCAGCAGTTCCACCAGTGGGAACTCGGGCTGAGCCATTTTTTCCACATCGGATGAGGCGCGGCGCGAGGCGGGCGCGCCCATGTCGCGCTCCAGCAGCGCAGCCGCGTCGTCCATCGTCTGGGTGATGCACTTCCCGCCGCTCGCCGTGCGCAGCCTGTTGCAACGGTTGGCCAGCTCGATCAGATCGGTCACGGGCTCGCCGAAGATGGCCTGGCCGATCTGGGCGGACAGCTTCTCTACGGCGGCAGCTGCCATGGTTGGCGGTCGGATGCGTTCCACCGCATCCCAGAACGCTCGCGCCGCCGCGTCTAGGGAAAGCCCTTCTGCGAGCTGCACCGTTCCGTCGTACTTGATCCGGAGCGCCTCGGGGTTGCCGAAGATCAGATCAGGCTTTTCGGCGAGGAGGTGGCTCACGTGCACGCCGTGCTTGCCGGCGATGGTCCACCAGCGGCCATTTTCATCACTGTTCATGCCTTCTGCTCCTTCTGAGACTTCGGGAGCCGCGCGGACTTCAGCGACGCCCAGGTGAGGGGGAACGGGCCGCGTTTGGTGCGGTCCCATGCGGTCGAGACGGTGGTGCCGACCGTTTCGGCGATCTGGCGGGTGGTGACCAGCTTCCCTTCGACCACGTGGGCGAAAAGCTGGGCCCGGATGCGGCCGGCGCGCACGCTGTGGTAGTTCTTCGGCCGGTTGGGGGAACGGGTTCGTCATGCCGCCTCCCGCATCAGGGTCATGACCAGCGCCTTCGCGGTGCGGTTCGGGACCGCATTGCCGATCTGCTTCGTAATCTGGGTAGCGTTGCCGGCGAAGTCGTAGACCTCGCCCTCGTCGTCGAAGGAGGTCGCCCGGGCCAACTCGCGCCAGTGCAGCATCCGGTAGTTGATGTCGATGACGAAGAAGTCGTGTGCCTCGCCCAGCGGCTGCACCAGGCCCAGCTCGCCCCGATTGGCACCGGTGATCGTTGGCAGGGGTTCGTCCACGCCACGGGTGCGCACGTCGCCGTGGTGGGTCACCGGCATCGTGAAGGGAGCGGCCAGCGCCAGGGATTCGGAGCAGGTGATGGTGGGCATGGGCTCGTTCGCCGGGCGCATGTCCCCGGTGCGGCCGGTACCGACATTGCCGCGCATCACGATGGCTTCTGCGATGGCCACCTCGTTGGAGCCGGTCAGGGCAGGCATCGGCTGGTCGGCATCCAGCACGCGGCTGCCAGGGTCGCGGCCGTCGCTATCTCCGTGACCGGCACGCATCAGCACCGGCTCCGCCAGGCCGAACCGCGCCTTGGTGGTGACCGATGGCACCGGCTCGGTGACTGACGATGCGGTCAGGCCGGATCCGCCGCCGTAGTAGGGAGCCACCAGCGGCGTGGCCACGGCCTGATCGCCGCCCTTGGCAGTGGTGACCGTCCGGATCGGTTCGGCAGCAGAGCGCGGCACGCCGGCGCTGCTGGTGTTGGAGGTCGGAACGATGATCGGCTCGACCAGCTGCGGCCGCGCGCAGCCCGGGCGCTCGCTGCCAGCACCACCGGTGGTTATCGTCGGCAGAGGCTGCTCGACGTCCCGCGCG
>NZ_RHPP01000061.1 GCF_003935715.1 Stenotrophomonas sp. 278
GGCAGATTCAGGTCGGCGACCTCGATGCGCTCGCCCTGCGCCAGCAGGCCGGCCCGCTGGATGACATTGCGCAGTTCACGCACGTTGCCCGGCCACGGATGGCGCTGCAGTGCCGCCGCTGCTGCGCTGGACAACGGTTTACCGTCAGCGAGGAAGCGCTCGGCCAGCGGCAGGATGTCGCCGGGTCGATCGGCCAGCGGTGGCAGCGCCAGCTCCACCGTGTTCAGTCGGTAATACAGGTCTTCGCGGAACTGGCCGTCGCGGATCATCGCCGGGAGGTCGGCGTTGGTCGCGCTGATGACGCGGACCCTGACCTGGCGTTCGCGGTTGGATCCCAGCCGCTCGAAGCGACCGGTCTCCAGCACGCGCAGCAGTTTCATCTGTCCGCCCAGCGACAGGTTGCCGATCTCGTCCAGGAACAGCGTGCCGCCGTCCGCTGCCTCGAACTTGCCCTCGCGCGCCTTGTTCGCGCCGGTGTAGGCACCGGCCTCGCTGCCGAACAACTCCGCCTCGATCAGCTCGGCCGGAATGGCGCCACAGTTGAGCGCGACAAAGGCCCCTTTCGCGACCAGTGAGTTGGCCTGGATGATCTCGGCGATCTTCTCCTTGCCCGCCCCATTGGGGCCGGTGATCAACACCGGCAGCTCTGAACGTGCGACCTGGCAGGCGAGGCTGACCACGCGTTCGCTGGCCGGGTCCGCCACCACGGCTCCGCGCAGGTCATAGCGCGATTCCAGTTGACTGCGTGCGCGCAGTTCGCGGTCGCGACGGCGGTCGAGCTCGCGTCGGGTTTCAGACAGTTCCAGCAGGTTGTTGACCGTGGTCAGCAGCTTGCGGTCGTCCCAGGGCTTGGCCAGGTAGTCGGCGGCACCGGCCTTGACCAGATCCACCGCGCTGCTCAGATGCGTCCACGCAGTCAGCAGGATCACCGGCAGGTCCGGATGGCGGGCGCGGATCTGCTGGAACAGGGCTTCGCCTTCTTCGCCGGAAGTGGTGTCCTCGGTGAAGTTCATGTCCTGGATCACCAGGTCCACCGGTTGCTCCTCCAGCAGGGCCAGCCCGGCCTCCGGCGAAAGCGCATGCGCAGTGTCGATGTCGTGCAGCGAAAACAGCACGTCCAGCGCCGTGGCCACGCTGGCGTTGTCGTCAATGATCAGGATCGAAGGCATGCGGCAACGGGCAGCGGGGGGCAGGAATGTATGCAGAGAGTACCGGAGCGTGGGCCATGGCGGCAGTGCAGTGCAGCACCCCGCGTGCAGCGCCCGGGCGGGGCGCTGCACCGACTGCAAGGATCAGGCGCTGCGGGTGGCCACGGCGGGCGGTACCGCTGCCGCACGGTGCGCCGGGCCGAACACCGCCACCTGGCCGAGCAGCCAGAGCAGGACCGCGCCGATCGGCAGGTAGCTGGCCGGCATGCGCGGCAGTTCGTAGGCGCTCATCAGCCACAGATTGATCGAGTAGGCCAGCAGCATGCCCAGCACGATGCCGACCGTGGCCAGCAGGAAGTTCTCGGTCTGGAAGTAGCGCAGGATCTGCCCGCGGGTCGCCCCCAGGGCGCGGCGGATGCCAATCTGCTTGGTGCGCTGCTGCACCCAGAAGCTGGCCAGTCCGACGATGCCCAAGGCGGTGACCACCAGCAGCGCCACACAGACGGTGATCAGCAGTCCGACCATGGCGCGGTCGTTCTGGAAGAACTTCTCGCGCTGTTCGGTATAGGTCCGCTTGGCGCGCACCAGGCGGCTGGAATCGACCTTCTCCAGCGCGCTGACCGCAGCGGCAAGCACTTCATCACGACGCGCCGGGTCGGTAACACGGATCAGATAGAACCCCACGTCATAGTTGACCCGCACTGGCAGGATCATCGAATAGGTCGTGTTGGATTCCACCGTGACCGGACGCGCCAGTTCCTTCACCACGCCGACCACGCGCAGCGGCATGCGCCCGGTGTAGATGGTCTTGCCCAGTGCGTCGCCGTTCGGGAACATCTTGCGTGCAGTCGCTTCGCTGAGGATCACCGACGAGCCTTTCGCCTCCATCTCCTCGTCCTTGCTGACCTCTTCCAGGTCGCGGATCTCGTCGGCCTGGAAATCACGGCCGGCGACCAGCTGCACGCCCAGCGTGGACAGGGCACCTTCGCTGCCGAAGTACTGCGCGGCATTCAGGGTGGGGCGCTCCTGGTCGGGCGTGAGCTGCAGGCTGGTGTTCCAGGAGTTGCGGCGGAAAGGCAGCTGATTGATCGCCACGGCGCTCTTGACCCCGGGCAGCCCTCGCAGCGCCGCCAGGTCTTCGCGGGTTCGCGCGGTTGCATTCACCTGGGTGCCGATGCCGCCCAGGCGCACCTCGAGCAGTTCCTGCTCGGCGATGCCGCTCGGTTGGTTGATCTTCTCGATGCGCTGGCCGATCAGGAACAGCGCGTTGCAGACGATCGCGCAGGTCAGCGCGATTTCGAGCACGATCAGCGCGGCCGCGGTCTTGTGCCGGCGCAGCGTGGTCAGGATGGGACGAATATCCATGGTGTTCTCCGGATCCTTACTGCGACTTGAGTTGAATGGCCGGGGTCACCTGCATGGCGCGCAGCGCCGGCAGGAAGCCTGCCAGCAGGCTGGCGATCAGGGTCAGGCCAAAGGTGAGCAGCAGCATCTGCCCGTCCAGCTGGGCCAGCTTGGCGTAGTCCACCGGCTGCTGGCGTACCGCATACAGCCCCAGCATCGCCAGGCCCAGGCCCAGCACGCCACCGGCCAGCCCGACCGTGCCCGCTTCGATCAGCGACTGCAGGAAAATCTGGCCACGGCTGGCTCCCAGTGCACGGCGCACGCCGATTTCGCCACTGCGGCGCAGGAACTTGGCCAGCAGCAGGCCGACCGTGTTGATCAGGCAGACCAGCAGGAAGCCCAGGGCCAGCCACCGCTGCAGGCGCACATCGCTCGGCACCACCTTCTTGTAGTCCAGCCACTCCATCACGTTGCGCAGGCGCACATTGGCCGGACGCTGGAACCGCCCGGCGGCCTTCTGCTGCGCCGAGTAGTTTTCCAGGTAGGCCTTGTAGCCGGCCGCATCGCCCGGGCTGGCCAGTTCCACCCAGTACTGCAGCCAGGTGCAAGGTGCGTTCAGCGCCGTCTCTTCACCGTTGGTGTTGTCCCAGCAGTTCATGTTGCCGTTGCGGCCAAACTTCAGGTCGATGGCGGTGGCGAAGGGCACGTAGATGTCCTCGCTGTCTCCGTAGCGACCGGTTTCCAGGTCGTAGAAGTGCGGATTCGGGTTCCACTCGTCCATCACCCCGATGATGTTGAAGCCATGGCCGTCGATGCGCAGGGTGCGGCCGACGCTGTTCTGGCCATTGAACAGCTTCTCGTTGAGGGTCTTGGAAATAACCGCGACGCGGCCGCGGCCTTCATCCTGGTCGACCTTCCAGCCCTGGCCGTACAGGAACGGCGTTTCAAACATGGCGAAGAAGTCCGAAGACGCATAACGCGCATCGGTGTCGAACGGGCGCAGCGCGCTGTTCTCAGGTTCAACGGTCAGGCCGCCGCCGGTCATCAGCACCTGATGCTTGGCTTTCTTCTCGCGCAACAGGGTTTCACCGTCGAAGCGGGTCACCTGGTCTTCCGGCTCCTCCCCCGGCTGGAAGCCAGGCAGCGGACGCGGGTCAACCTGCACGGCGAACAGACGGTCGCTCTTGCTTGGAATCGGGTCTCCCGAGAGCACGTGGAAGACGGTAAGCGTGGTCATCGAGGCACCGATGCCCAGTGCGATGGCCACCACCATCAGGGCGGTGAGCACCTTGTTGCGCCGGAAACTGCGCAGTGCCAATCGGAAGTAGTAGGCGATCATGGCAGGGCTCACTCGTTGACGGTGGCAACAACGGGACGCGGGGTGGCCAGCACCGGTTCGCGCACCAGGTCGGTGGCCTGGCCATCGACGATGTGCACGTTGCGCTGCGCGCGCGCGGCCAGTTCCGGATCATGGGTCACCATCACGATGGTGGTGCCGGCAGCGTTGATCTCCTCCAGCAACTCCATCACGCCGCGTGCCATTTGGCTGTCGAGGTTGCCGGTCGGTTCGTCGGCCAGCAGCAGGCGCGGGCTGCCGGCCAGTGCACGGGCAATGGCAGCGCGCTGCTGCTGGCCACCGGACAGTTCCGACGGGTAATGCTTCATGCGCGATCCCAGGCCGACCTGCTTGAGCGCGTGTTCGATGCGCTGGCGGCGTTCGGCTGCCGGCATGCCGCGATAGCGCAGCGGCACGTCGACGTTGTCGAACAGGTTGAGGTCGGAGATCAGGTTGAAGCCCTGGAAGATGAAACCGATCTTCTGGTTGCGCAGCCGGCTGCGGGCGTCGTCGCCGAGCTTGCTCACGTCCTGGCCATCGAGCAGGTAGGTGCCGCTGGTAAAGGTTTCCAGCAGGCCGGCGATGTTGAGGAAGGTGGTCTTGCCCGAACCCGATGGGCCGGTGACGGCGACGAATTCGCCTTCGCGGACGTGCAGGTCCAACGAACGAAGGGCATGGGTTTCCACCTGTTCGGTACGGAACACCTTGGCAACCGAGCGCATCTCAAGCATGGCTAATTTCCTTTTCAGTTCGTGGGCAGGATTCAGTTGATGGACACCTGCTCGGCATCGCCGAACAGGTCGCTGCCAGAGACCACGACGCGGTCGCCGGGCTGCAGGCCAGAGAGGATTTCCACTTCGCCCAGGCTGCTCACACCGAGCTGGACCGGGCGGCGCACCGCAGTGCTGCCATTCATCACGTAGGCCTGGCCGTTGCCTTGTTCGACGAACGGGCCTCGCTCGACCTTGAGCACGTTGCGGCGGGTATCCAGCACCACCCGGGCCTGCATGCGCTGGCTCTGGCGCAGGCCCTGCGGCTGCTTGTCACTGAAGCGGATGCGGGCGTTCACTTCGCCGGCCACCACTTCCGGCGACACCGCGCTGATCTCGCCCGGGAACGGCTGGCCGTTGCCGCTGGTGAGCTGGGCCGGGATGCCGATGCTCAGGTCACGGGCAAAGCTCTCCGGCACCTTGATCTCGATCTCGAAGCGCGACAGGTCGACCACGCCCAGCACAGGTGCGTTGGCCGGCACCTGGGTGTGCTGGGTGGCCTGCACCTGGCCAACCTGGCCATCAAACGGCGCGCGCAGGGTCAGCGCATCCACCTGGCGCTGCACTTCGTCCACCACGGCGCGCTGACGATCGGCCAGCAGGCGCTTGTTGCGCGCATCCAGGTCGGCACCCTGGCCCTGCAGGCGGGCGTCGGTCTGTGCGTTGGCCAGCGAGATGTCGGCCTTCTTCAGGGTGTCGTTGGCCTTGGCCAGGTCGATCTGCGGCACCGCGCCGCCGTCATAGCCACGCTGGTAGCGCTCCAGGTCGCGCTCGGCGGCCTGGCGTTCAATGCTGGCCTGGTCGGTGTCCTTGCGCGCCTTGGCCCGCGCCAAGGTCGCGTCGAGCTGGGCGCGGCTGGCCTCGGCTTCCAGGCCGGCCAGGGTGGCCTGCTCCTGGGCCAGCTTGCTGCGCAGTTCCGGGCTGTCGATCACCGCCAGTTCCTGGCCCTTCTTGACCACATCACCGGCCACCACCTTCAGGTCCACCGTGCCGGCGGAAATCGCGTACAGCACAGGGCTGTTGGCGGCGATCACGCGGCCGTCGGCGGCGATGTCGCGGACCAGGTCGCCGCGGCTCACTTCGGCAATGCGCACGCGGCTGCTGTCGATCGAGCGGCTGGCCCCCAGCCAGGCCCGCACCGCGAAGCCGATGGCGAGCAGGACTACCAGTGCCGCCAGGCCCGGCCACAGCCAGCGTTTCCAGGGGGCGGCGGTGGCCGTCGGGGCGAAGGTCTGGTCCTGGGCGGAAGTGTCGCGGATCATCGGGCTCGTTCGCATTGGGTCTGCGAAAGTACAAAGCAGACTCCGTGCCAACTTTCAGCCATTCAAAAACAATGACTTATGCACCTGTCGCGGCTGTCCGGGTGTCCGCGGACACCGGCGCGGACACTTTTGTTAAGCGGACACGCAGCAAGCGGTCCGGGTCACCACGCTAGAATGCGAGGTTCTACAGCAGGGATACGACGCTATGTGCGGCATTGTGGGTGCGATCGCTGATCGCGATGTGGTTCCAGTTCTGATCGAAGGCCTAAAGCGCCTGGAATACCGCGGCTACGATTCCTCCGGCATCGCCGTGATCGACAAGACCCAGGCCCAGCCCGAGGTGCGCCGTGTGCGCCGCACCGGCCGCGTTGCCGAGATGGAAAAGGCGGCCGCCAGTGAAGGCTTCGATGCGCAGCTGGGCATCGGCCATACCCGCTGGGCCACCCATGGTGGCGTGACCGAGGCCAACGCCCACCCGCACATCAGCCACGGTGTGGCGCTGGTGCACAACGGCATCATCGAGAACCACGAAGAGCAGCGCGAGAAGCTGCGCGCGCTCGGCTACGTGTTCGAGTCGCAGACCGACACCGAAGTCATCGCCCACCTGATGCACCATCACCTGAAGGGCGGCGACTCGCTGCTGACCGCGCTGCAGCGCACGGTGAAGGAGCTGACCGGTGCCTACGCGCTGGCGGTGATGAGCCGCGCCGAGCCCAACCACTTCGTGTGCGCCCGCATGGGCTGCCCGCTGCTGGTAGGCCTGGGTGAAGGCGAGAACTTCGTCGCCTCGGACGTCTCGGCCATTGTCTCGGCCACCCGCAAGGTGATCTTCCTGGAAGAGGGCGACACCGCTGAAGTCAGCCGCGACGGCGTGCAGGTGTATGACGAGCACGACCAGGCGGTCACCCGCAACGTGCATCTGTCGGACGTGTCGCTGGCTTCGCTGGAGCTGGGCCCGTACCGCCACTTCATGCAGAAGGAAATCCACGAGCAGCCGCGTGCGCTGGGCGACACCATCGAAGCGGCGATCGACGCCGGTGGTTTCCCGGCCGAGCTGTTCGGCAAGAACGCCGAAAGCGTGCTGGCCGGCATCGAGGGCGTGCAGATCCTCGCCTGCGGCACCAGCTATTACTCCGGCCTGACCGCGCGTTACTGGATCGAGGCCATTGCCGGCCTGCCGTGCAGCGTGGAAATCGCCAGCGAATACCGCTACCGCGCCGCCTACGCCAACCCCAAGCACCTCATCGTCACCATCTCGCAGTCCGGCGAAACCCTGGACACGATGGAGGCGCTGAAGTACGCCAAGAGCCTGGGCCACACCCACACCCTGTCCATCTGCAACGTGCCGGAAAGCGCGATTCCGCGTGCCAGCGAGCTGGTCTGCTACACCCGTGCCGGTGCCGAGATCGGCGTGGCTTCGACCAAGGCCTTCACCACCCAGCTGGCCGCGCTGTTCCAGCTGACCGTGGTGCTGGGCAAGCTGCACGGCCGCGTTGATGCCGCGCAGGAAGCCGAGTACCTGGAGCAGCTGCGCTTCCTGCCGGGCAGCGTCCAGCACGCGCTGAACATGGAACCGCAGATCGCCGCCTGGGCTGAGCGCTTCGCGCGCAAGAACAGCGCGCTGTTCCTCGGCCGTGGCCTGCATTACCCGATCGCGCTGGAAGGCGCGCTCAAGCTCAAGGAAATCACCTACATCCACGCCGAAGCGTACCCGGCGGGCGAGCTCAAGCACGGCCCGCTGGCACTGGTGGACGAAGACATGCCGGTGGTGGTGATCGCCCCGAACGACAGCCTGCTGGAAAAGGTGAAGTCGAACATGCAGGAAGTGCGCGCCCGCGGCGGCGAGCTGTTCGTGTTTGCCGACCAGGACAGCAACTTCGCCGAAAGCGAAGGCGTGCACGTCATTCGTACCCCGCGCCACGCTGGCGTGCTCAGCCCGGTGGTGCACACCATCCCGGTGCAGCTGCTGGCGTACCACACCGCGCTCGCTCGCGGCACCGACGTGGACAAGCCGCGTAATCTGGCAAAAAGCGTCACCGTCGAGTAAAAATCTCCACGAAACCGATGACGTAGAGCGGGGCTCGCCCCGCTGCTCTTCGCGAAAATGGCCGGTCAATGACCGGCCATTTTTCGTTCGCGAACGTACGGACACGCCATAGCGTTGCTCTTCCTTCACGGGCGGGCTTGATCGTGTGTAGCCTGCAGGCTACAGTTGGCGCGTGGAGATTGCGCGCACCCCCGAGTTCACTCAATGGATCGACGGCTTGCGGGACGCTACTGGCCGCGCGAGGATCCTCGCGCGCGTTCGGCGGCTCGGAGACGGTAACCCTGGAGATCATCGCAAATTGCAGGGAGGTATTTCGGAGCTGCGTGTAGATGTAGGCCCCGGCTACAGGGTGTACTACACGTACCAAGGAAGCGACCTTGTGCTTCTGCTGGCAGGCGGGGACAAGTCCTCCCAGCATCGAAATATTGAGAGGGCGCAGCGCATCGCTCAATGTCTGGATGACTGATCAGATATGCGCCATTTTTACGACTAGGAGTTCCAAAGTTATGGCTGTCAAGAAAGCTACAAAGCTGCAGAAGTTCGATGTAGCTGAACATCTCCGGACGGCGGAGGAAATGGCTGCATATCTCGATGCGTGCATTGAAGAGAGTGAAGGCGATGCTGCGTTCATCGCCAAGGCACTGGGAGATATCGCTCGTGCACAGGGCATGACCAAGGTCGCGCGTGATGCAGGTGTGTCACGGGAGAGCTTATATCGCGCGTTATCCGGCGAGCGCAGCCCGGATTTCTCGACTGTCCTGAAAGTTACCAGGGCACTAGGTCTAAAGCTGCACGCCAGTGCCGTGTAAGAAGGTGAGTGCAATCTGCTCGACATCCAGCAGGTTACCTTGGCTGATCACGGGTGCAGGTAGGGCGCGCAGGCGAACTCTGTGGTCTTTCGCCCTTGGCCATCCAGTATCTCCAGCGTACCTCCGCTCCATCGGCTACCGCGATACTTGTCGCTCACCGTGACCACCCAGGCACCGGCCAGCAACTCCTCCTCATGCAGGACTTCGCCCTTCAGGGTGGTGACCCGCGCAATGACGAACGTGCCGCCCGGTGCAAAGCGTCGGATCAGTCGGACCCGGAACTTCCGACTGGGATGAGTGCGGGAGCAAGGCAGTTCGGTGTCCAGGCGATAGCCTGCGTCGCGGACGTTCTGTGCTGCCGCGCGTAGCAGCTCCGGGTCGGTGCCAAACTCAACGGCACGCTCTACCAACGCATCCTCGATGCACTGCAGTATGCGGTCATCCTGTTCGTCTTGTTGCGCGTTGAACCAGCCATCCAGATCGAAGCTGTCAGCCAGAAACTCGCCGACACCATCAGTGGCCACTGGTGACAACAACCGCTTCCCGTCCCAGTTCGGGCCGAGGTAAATGACCAGTCGCCGCAGGCCATTGAAGTCGTACTTCTTCGGCAGGTAATGGCGAAGGGTATCCAGAACATGGTCGCTGGCATCGCGAAGGCGGCCAACGCCTTTCCTGCCATGTTCGGTGGGCAACACCATGACATCACGAAGGTACATGGTCAGTTCCATTGACGGGACGGTGCTGGATCATTTCCCGTTCGCCGCAGCCAGGTCAAGCGCTTCCCAGCATCATGAATAGGCAACCGCTGTGCCAAAGCTGTCCACTCGAAAAACTTTAGCCTCCGCCGCCCGGAACATTCAGCGCCGGTTCTACGCCCGGTGCCATTCTCAGACTCGTCAACCGGTTCTGCGACGAACTGTCACTTGACTCACTCAGTACCCTGCAACAGGAACCAGAATGAACGTTCGTGAACTTCTGCAGCTGAAGAAACAAGCCGTCATCACCATCGACGTGGAGGACACCATCGGTGCCGCCGCGCACAAGATGAGTGCGAACAAGATCGCCGCACTGGTGGTCTCCCGCGATGATGTGCCGGTCCGGATCATTTCCGAGAAAGACATCGTGCGCAGCCTTGCCGACGATGGCCCGCAGGCCGGTCGGCGGGTCATCTCGTCGTTACCGTCTGCTGGCTTGGAAGGCATTTCGCCCGAGGCGACGCTGAAGCAGGCGATGGCGTTGATGACGTACTCGCGTCACCGCCATTTGATGGTCACCGAGGGTGATCGTCTGGTTGGCATCCTCAGCTTGGGCGATATCGTCAAGAACCTGCTTGGGGAGTTGGAGCTTGAGAAGGCGGTTCTCCAGGATATTTACATGGCGGCTCACTGACGCTGTCTTCGGTCGGAGGAGCGGGGCAAGCCCCGCTCTACGACTCCGTCAGTCTGCGTTCCTTCTCAAGGTGCGTCGATGCGTCAGCACCCGCGACAGGTGGGTGGCAGTGAATCCTGGCGGAGTTGATTGATTTCTTGAAGTGGTGCGACGGTCTTCCCGGCAGGATGAAGATCGGCTCTCGGCGAACGAGCGCTGTTTCGAACCCCGGAGAGGAAGTGCACGGATGCAGCACCGCAAGGCCATCGTAGCAACAGCGCTGGCTGTCGCGTTCATCGTTACCGGAGCGCTACCTGCGCTGATGAGGACAACCGATGAGGCGGCCTGCCATGACGAAGGTTGCAGGGACGACCCTCGGTCACGCCTTGCAGCAACACCTCCCAGTCCAGGTCGCCAGCTCCTGGACCGGCGGCTCGCGATGGAGGAGGTTCGGGAACGGATCCATCCTGAAGTATTCCAAAGCCTGGGAGCCCGGTCATATCAGATCTCCAGGGTGGGGGATATCCGCCCTCCTGGAGACGCGTTGGCATACGTGAACGAACGTCTTGCCATGTCTGAGAGTGGAGACGCACTGGCGACCTTCGACATCTACCTGACCGTAATGGATTGCAGGAGTCAACTCGGCAAATCAACCCAAGGGCCAGCTGGAGTTGGGAAGCCACCAGTTGGCATGGTGGAGCTGCAGTCCATGCAGCGAAGACTTCAAGAGTGCGGCGAGCTCTATGGCGATGCCGGGTTCATGGAGGGGAAATGGCTGGCGCTCGCCGCACAACAAGGCTCCATCGAAGCAAAGCTGTACTACACGGTCGATACAGCAACGGTGCTCGGCGACCCTTTCGATAGGTTGAACAATCCCGAGTCGATCATTGCGTGGAAGGAGAACGCCGCGACCTACCTTCATGAAGTTGCTGCAACCGGCAATCTCGACGCCCTTCTGCGGCTGTCCGATGCCTATGACAGAGGCTTGATCGTCCAGAAGAACCGGGAAATGGCCTACGCGTATGCGTTAGCTGCAAACAGGATTCAACCCGGTTTGTCCGCGCCAATCACGACGCGGGACCTTGAAGAAGGGCTATCGATCAAGCAGCGGGAATCGGCGGTCGCCCTGTCGCGCCAGATCTACTCGTCCTGTTGCCAACCTTGAAGAGACAAAAAATGGTTAAAAGGAATGGAGTCATACTTTTCATCGGTATTGCTGCGCTCGGCGTAGGCATTGCGGCTGCTACCAACGTCATACCGCCGCGCCACTTTGGACCTTACTACTGCGGTGCATGTTTGGTCGCGCCTCGCATGCCCGACCCATCTACATTGGCATTCCTGAATGAGTATCGGCGGAAGATGGCGCAGAACCGGGATCGGTTGTTCACCGGCGACAGCATTAGCGTTTGCAGCCGTGGCTTCTGCACGACCTACACGATCACTGAAACAGACGACTTCTGGGGTGGTGGGGCAATGAGCAATGCGTCACCAATTGGCGGCGGCGGTGGACCGGGTGGGGGCGTGGGTGGAGGTGGGGGAGGTTCAACTGGTGTGGTAACCGTTGGGCCCGATACTCCAGTGGCGTTGCCAATGGAGCCCTGCAAGTTTGGCGATGCGAACTCCAGTCGCCCGGCTTTGGTAGTCATATCCAAGCAGCGATGAACGCTGAATATGCAGCCCACCACGGCGGGTGTGGCAATCGGGCGCGCCGTCAGCCTTCGCTGCGGCTGGTCGGCGGCGGCCTCGGCAAATGCCAAGGCGCGGTCTGCGTCCCCTTCAAACATGTAGAAGCCAGGCCCCAGCCAGTCGTACTGGTTGTCACTTGATTCGGGACTCAAGCTTCCGGAAACAAGAGCATCCCGCACGGTAACGTCGCAACCGTGGTAGCCGATCTGCAGGTGACCATCGTTCATCGGTAGCCGCGTTTGAGCTTGCCTGAGGGGGTGAGGATTCCCGACCGCCGGATGACTTCGTCCACCTCCTCCGGCGTCATGGTGTAGATCCGTCGGATCTCCTCCTCCGGTGTCTCTGTATTGAAGCGCCCGATCAGCGGATAGCCCTTCTGTCGAGGAGTATCCAACTTGGCGTTGGCACGTTCTTTGGGGTTGGGCTTTCGGGTAGTCATGGACTGAGCATACGGGAGTCGGATGACGGGGTACGTCTTCGGAATCCCGTGTCCACGAGCTACAGCCCGTTTCGTGTAAAAGGCGATGGATGATGACGCAAACAACCATTTCTGATGATGCGCAGGGGCCATAATCAGCGGGCAGGTAACGTCGCGAATGACAAGGCGATGGCTAGGTCGACTGCGTACGCAATGCCATCAGGTCATCCACCAGCAGCCGATACGCCTCCTCCCGCTTCCCCGCCTCCTGCCGCAGCACCCATGACGGATGCACCGTAGCGAACCCGCGCGTACCGTCCTCCAACGTATGCCAGCGCCCACGATCACGGCTCAGGTTGAACCCGCTGCCAAACACCGCCCGCGCCGCACTGGCACCCAGGCACACGATCACCTTCGGATTCACCTGCTCGATCTCGGCCAGCAGCCAGGGTCGGCAGGCATTGATGTGGGTCACCTGCGGTTTCGAATGGATACGCTTCTTGCCACGTCGCTCAAAACGGAAGTGCTTCACGGCGTTGGTGAGGTACAGCGTGCTGCGATCAATGCCCAGCTCCTGCAATGCGCGATTGAGCAGCTGGCCGGCGGGACCGACGAATGGATGGCCGCTCAGATCCTCGGCATCGCCGGGCTGCTCGCCGACCAGCATGATCTGTGCATCGCGCGGACCCTCGCCGAACACGGTCTGGGTGGCAGGCTCCCATAACGGACATTGGCGGCAGTTCGCCGCCACAGTGCGTAGCCCATCAAGATCGTCACCACGCGCTGTGGCCGGCTGGCGCAGCGGAATGGGGCGCTCGGGAATACGCCGCTGCGGGGCTTGGGCCTGGCGGTCGTGCATCTCCTGTACGCGGTCTCCTGCATCACGTACCAGTGTCGGTAACAAAGACGCTTCCGGGAGATGTTTCCAGTACTTCGCCGGCATCTCCTGCTGCATCATCCGGGTGTTCAGGCGCGCAGGATTGAAAATATGCGCGTAGTAGATGCGCCAGAGCTCCTCGCGCGCGTCTTCGGCAGGCGCGTCGCTGCGCTGTGCACCAGGGCCGAAGGCGAGCTGTTCTCCGTCCCAGTGCACACTGCGATACGGCGTAAGGATGGACCAGCGCATGCCGGTAAACCTGCGCTGGAAGAACGGGGCCACTCGATCCACGATCTGATGGTCCGGTTCAAACCAGGCAATGAACGCGTCCTGCTCACCGGGCACTTCGCGGAAGCGCACAAACGCTTTCATCTTGTGGCTGTCGCGGCGCACGGCTTGTGCCAACGCCGTCGCGCGGATCACGTCCGGGTCCGCGGGGTTGGAGAGCAGGGCGCGTTCGCCATGGGTGATGCGCCACAGCATGCGGTACAGCAGCGGCATGCGCTGCGGGTCACGATGGCACAGGCAGGTGGCAGCCAGCTCGACGAAGTCCTTTGGCACGGGGACGGTGGATGCCGTTGGAGAGGGCATGGCCTGTGTCAGCGAGGGTGCATCCAGCAGCCCACCTGAATCGCCCTGCAGCCAGTCCAGTTGTTCGGGAGCCACGTCACACTGCAACGCCACACGCGCGGCGCTGCGCCACGCCTCCAGGGACCACGGCGGATTGACCCGCACACTCCAGCGGTTCATCTCAGCCGGCCAACGCGTCGAACAGTGACGCCTGCTTCGGGGGCGGGGCGAGGCGGGCGCGCAGTGCACCGGGATTGTCCAGTGCGTTGCGCGGATGATGGTCGGCCAGCTGCACGAACGGCAGCAGCTTGCTCATCGGCGCGCGCAGACGGGCCACGTCGGCTACACGAAGGCGGCCGTGACGCCGCGCCATCAGCACGCGCTTCACGTTGCGCACGCCCAGCCCCGGTACCCGTAGGAGCATTTCCTTCGGCGCACGATTGAGGTCCACCGGAAAGCGTTCGGGATGGCGGATGGCCCAGGCCATCTTCGGGTCGATGTCCAGGTCGAGCATGCCGCCCTGGGTGGTGTCGGTGATTTCCTCCACGCCGTAGCCGTAGAAGCGCAGCAGCCAGTCGGCCTGGTACAGGCGATGCTCGCGCGCGAGCGGTGGGGCCTGTACCGGCAGGATGCGACTGGCGTCGGGAATCGGGCTGAAGGCGGAGTAGTACACCCGGCGCATGCGGTAGTTGCCGTACAGGCTGTCCGCAGCGGTGAGGATCTGCTGGTCACTGGCTCCGTCGGCACCGACGATCATCTGCGTGCTTTGACCCGCAGGGGCGAAGCGGGGCGCGCGGGGGCGGCGCCGAGGGGCATTTGCGGTTGGCGTGGCACCTGGTGCGACGGTGGCCGGGGACGCCGCCTTCGCTTCTTTGGCTTCCTCGATGCGCCAGCGTAGTTCACCCATGGCGCTGCGGATCGAGGGCATCGACTTCTCTGGCGCAAAGCTGGCAAGGCCTGCTTCGGTCGGAAGCTCCACATTGATCGACAGGCGGTCGGCATGGCGGCCGGCCGCGGCCAGAAGCTCGGGCGAGGCTTCGGGAATGGTCTTGAGATGGATGTAGCCGTTGAAGCGGTGCTCCTCGCGCAGCTGACGCGCGACTTCGACCATCTGCTCCATGGTGTAGTCGGCGTTGCGGATGATGCCGCTGGAGAGAAACAGTCCTTCGATGTAGTTGCGCTTGTAGAAGTCCATGGTCAGGGCGACCACTTCTTCGACCGTGAAGCGGGCGCGCTGCACATTGCTGGAGACGCGGTTCACGCAGTACGCGCAGTCATAGATGCAGAAGTTGGTCAGCAGGATCTTCAGCAGGGAGACGCAACGGCCATCGGGGGTGTAGCTGTGGCAGATACCCGGGCCGTCGGTGCTGCCGATCCCGCCGCTGGCGCGGGAGTCGCGTTTGCCTGCACCGCTGGAGGCACAGGAGGCGTCGTACTTGGCGGCGTCGGCAAGGACGGCGAGTTTGCGCAGCGTTTCCATGCGCGCACGGTAGGGGCGTTCGGTCTCAATGTGTGAGACCCGGCCGCCGGGGTGCCTGAAGGGTTCAGCGTCAGAACGTGACCTTCACCGAATCGGCGCTGTACGTGGCCGGCCCGTGATACACCACTTCAATGTTGTTCCCATCCGGGTCCAGCACGAAAGCACCGTAATAACCGGGATGGTAGGGCCGCTCACCCGGCGCGCCATTGTCCTTGCCGCCTGCCGCAACAGCCGCCTTGTGGAACGCATCCACGGTCGCAGCATCGCGCGCCTGGAAGGCCAGGTGGTGCCGCCCGGTCAGCTCGCCGGCGGCCGCCTCGCTGCTGGCGGTCGAAATGAACAGTTCATCGGCCCAGAAATAGTCGTCGCCTTCGCCGGCAACCGGAATGCCGATGGTGTCGAATACCGCCTGGTAGAAGCGACGGCTGGCGGGCAGGTCGCGCACCACCAGCTGAATGTGGTCGATCAGGCGGCCGCGGTGCAGTTCCATGGTTTCCATGCCGGGTCCTTCGTTAGGAGGAGGGGCATGTATAACATCGGGGGAGTGGTGGAGACGTGCGGTTCGCGTCGCGGTGCCCGGTAGGCGACGACCGTTGGTCGTCGCTCCGTCCGCGGTCGATCAGGCTACCGGGGTGTTGGAGATGATCTCCACCCAGTAGCCATCCGGGTCCTTGATGAAGGCCAGGTGCTTCATGCGGCCGTCTTCCAGGCGCTTCTGGTAGGGCACCTGCAGGTCGTCGAAGCGCTTGCAGGCGGCCTTGATGTCCGGCACCGACACGCAGATGTGGCCGAAGCCGCGCGGGTCCGAATTGCCGTCGTGGTACACCGGGCCGTCCTGCTTCTCGGTGCCGTGGTTGTGGGTCAGTTCGAGCACGCCGGGAATGCCGGCCATCCACACGCGGCGCGCGTCATCGCCCTCCGGGATGGCGGTGCCGGCCGGCATCAGGGCCAGGAAATACAGGCTGAACTGCGCCTCCGGGAAGTCGCGCTGGTCCAGCAGCTGGAAGCCCAGCACGCGGGTGTAGAAGTCCAGCGAGGCAGTGATGTCCTTCACCCGAAGCATGGTGTGGTTGAAAACGAAACCGGTGGTTTCGGCCGGCGGCTGCGCGGCCACGCCGGGCTGGGACTGGAAGGCAAGGGTCATGGGGGTCCTCGGGTGGATGAAAACAGAACGTCAGGCCGTTCAGTTTAGCGGCCCGGTGGCAAGGCGACGTAGAATGCAGCATCTCCTTGACTGTTCGTCGACATGTCGCAGCGTGAATGGGTGGCCGCGGCCATCCGCAAGATCGAAGCCGATTTCAACCGTTCGGCGGACACCCATCTGATCCCGATGGACCTGCCGGGCTACCCGGGCATCGAGCTGTATTTCAAAGACGAATCCAGTCATCCCACCGGCAGCCTGAAACACCGGTTGGCGCGCTCGCTGTTCCTGTATGCGCTGGCCAACGGCTGGCTCAGGGAAGGACGTCCGGTCATCGAGGCGTCCAGCGGGTCCACGGCGGTGTCCGAAGCGTATTTCGCCCGGCTGCTGGGTGTGCCGTTCATCGCCGTGATCCCGGCCAGCACGTCGCCGGAAAAGATCGCCGCCATCGAATTCCACGGTGGCCGCTGCCATCTGGTGGAACGTGCCTGCGACCTGAACTGCGAATCGGAGCGGCTGGCGCGGGAAACCGGCGGTCATTTCATGGATCAGTTCACCTACGCCGAGCGGGCGACGGACTGGCGTGCCAACAACAACATCGCCGAGTCCATCTTCAAGCAGATGGCCGAGGAGCCACACCCGGTGCCGGAATGGATCGTCTGCAGTCCCGGCACCGGCGGTACGGCGGCCACGCTGGGCCGTTATGTGAGCTACCGCCGGCATGACACCCGCATTCTGTGCGCGGACCCGGAAATTTCGGTGTTCTATGACGGTTACTGTGCGGCACTCGCCGGCGAGCCGTGGCGCGAACTCACCTGCGCCGGCGGTTCGCGGGTGGAGGGAATTGGCCGCCCCCGGGTGGAATCCAGTTTCATCCCGACCTGCGTGGATGCCATGGTGAAGGTGCCCGACGCACTGAGCCTTGCCGCGATGCGCCATGTCACCCGGCAGCTCGGTCGACGTGTGGGCGGGTCCACCGGCACCAACTTCATCGGCGTGCTGCACGCAGCGCAGCAGATGCGCCGCGCCGGGCGCAGCGGTTCCATCGTGACCATTCTCTGCGACAGCGGCGAGCGCTACGCGCACAGCTATTACAACCCGGACTGGTACTCGCGGCAGGGCATTGATGTGGATGGGGCGGACGCGGTGCTGGCGGCAGCGGTAAACGGGCAGGTGTTGCCTGCGCTGGCCGAGGCGTCGTTGGAAGTGCTGTATTGAGGTGCCGGTGATTCCGTAGAGCGGGGCTTGCCCCGCTGAGATTCTGTAGAGCGGGGCTTGCCCCGCTGAGCCGGGCAAGCCCGGCTCTACGTGGCCCGACTTGCCTCGTACGCATCCAGCACCACATCCCGCAACACCGGCGGAAGCTCTTCATAGGCCGTGGCGTGATCGTCGAAGTGCAAGTCCAGGTCCAATTCTGCCTGGTCCGCCTGCGCGGCAATGAACACCAGCAGGGTGCACAGCACGAACTCGCGCTCGTGACCCACCTCGCACTGCATGGCCCCGCGCTCGATCACCTCGTAGGGGAACCACATCTGGTCCTCGTGCAACCTGCCGTGCTGTGCGCCCAGCACCTGCTCCAGGGCCGCACGGTGCCGCGCGTGCTCGGCACTCCTGCCAAGGGCGGCAATCCAGTCCAGCTCGCGCGGGCTGGCGGTGGCAAGCAGGGCGAAAGGCGGTGCAATGGCCTGAACCGCGTCCATGAACCCTCCGGGGAAAGCGTTCGTTGGGCCTCCAGCGTCGTCCGCGCAACGTGGTCCGGGCGTGAACGAATGTGAAAAGGATGCATCCGGGCCTTGTGCGTGCCCGCAGCCAGTGCCATATCGTGTCCATTGACCCGCTGTCTGGAGATGCCTGTGACACCCGCCAATCCGCTGCTCGACTTCTCGGGCCTGCCGCGTTTCGATGCCATCCAGCCCGCGCACATCGCCCCGGCCATCGATGTCCTGCTGGAGCAGGCAGAAGCGGCGGTGAAGCAGGCCGAAACGGTGAGCCCGGTCACATGGGACACCTTCGTGGTGCCGCTGGACGACGCCACCGAGCGCCTGTGGCGGGCCTGGGGCCAGGTCGGGCACCTGCAGGGCGTGGTGAATACGCCGGAGCTGCGTGAAGCCTATAACGCCAATCTGCCCAAGGTGACCCGCTTCGGCAGCGCGCTGGGCCAGAACCTGAAGCTGTTCGAGCAGTACCGCGCGCTGGCGGACAGTGCCGAAGCCACGCAGTTCGACGTTGCCCAGCGCAAGGTGCTGGACAACGCGCTGCGTGATTTCCGTCTGGGTGGTGCCGAACTGGATGACGCCGGCAAAGCGCGCTACAGCGCCATCCGCGAGGAACTGTCGGCGTTGTCGGCCAGGTTTTCACAGAATGTGCTGGATGCCACCGATGCGTGGTCGCTGATCGTCGAAGACGCCGCCGAGCTGGCGGGCCTGCCCGAGGACGTGGTGGCCGCCGCCCGTGCGGGCGCGGAAAAGGACGGCAAGGCCGGGTGGAAGCTCACGCTGCAGATGCCGTGCTACCTGCCCGTGCAGACCTATGCGTCGCACCGGCCGTTGCGTGAGGCGCTGTACCGCGCCAACGCGCTGCGTGCCTCCGAGTTCGGCGACAGTGCCCTGGATAACAGCGGCAACATCGACCGGGTGCTGGCGCTGCGCTCCGAGCTGGCCGCGCTGCTGGGCTTTGCGAACTACGCCGAATACTCCATTGCCACCAAGATGGCCGACGACGCGGCCCAGGTGCTGGCTTTCCTGCGGGATCTGGCCGCGCGCGCAAAGCCTTACGCGCAGCGCGACCGCGCAGAGCTGGAAGACTTCGCCCGCGAAGAACTGGGACTGGAAACGCTGGAAGCCTGGGACCTGGCCTACGCCAGCGAAAAGCTGAAGCAGGCCCGTTACAGTTATTCCGCGCAGGAGGTAAAGCAGTACTTCACCGAGCCCAAGGTGCTGGACGGGTTGTTCAGTGTCATCCGCAGTCTCTATGGGTTGGAAGTGCGCCCGGACGTGGCCCCGGTGTGGCACCCGGACGTGCGCTTCTACCGCGTGGTGGACGCGCAGGGCGGGCTGGTCGGTCAGTTCTACCTGGATCTGTATGCACGCGAAGGCAAGCGTGGCGGTGCCTGGATGGACGACTGCCGCAACCGCCGCGACACCGCGCACGGCGTGCAGACCCCCCTGGTGTATCTGGTCTGCAACTTCGGCCGGGGTAGCGACGGCAAGCCGGCGACCTTCAGCCATGATGAAGTCACCACGCTGTTCCACGAAATGGGCCATGGCCTGCACCAGCTGCTGACCCGTGTCGGCGAGCTGGGTGTGGCGGGCATCAACGGCGTGGAATGGGACGCGGTCGAGCTGCCCAGCCAGTTCATGGAGAACTTCTGCTGGGAATGGGACCGGGTGCAGGCGATGACCGCGCACGTGGACACGGGTGAGCCGCTGCCGCACGCGTTGTTTGAGCGCATGCTGGCCGCGCGCAATTTCCAGAGCGGAATGTTCACCGTGCGCCAGCTTGAATTCGCATTGTTCGACATGCAGCTGCATAGCCAGTACGAACCGTCCCAGGACAGCGTGCTGCAGTTGCTGGAACGCGTGCGCGACGAGGTGGCGGTCAACCGCCCGCCGTCCTGGAATCGCTTCCCGCATCAGTTCAGCCACATCTTCGCCGGCGGCTATGCGGCCGGGTACTACAGCTACAAGTGGGCCGAGGTGCTGAGTGCGGATGCCTATGCCGCGTTCGAGGAAGCGCCCGGAAACGTGGCAGAGACCGGCAAGCGCTTCCGCGATGAAGTGCTGTCGCGCGGTGGCAGCCGGAGTGCGGCGGAAAACTTCGCCGCGTTCCGTGGGCGTGCGCCTACGGTGGATGCGCTGCTGCGCCACAACGGCATGGCGGGGTGATATCGCACGGTGCCGACCAACGGTCGGCACCTACCGGAATGCAGGGTAGGTATCGACCGTTGGTCGATACCCGCCGGAATGCACGGTAGGTATCGACCGTTGGTCGATACCCGGTTGAATCAATCGGCGTAGATCATCGTGCGGCTCATGCCGCCATCCACGATGTGGTCCTGACCGGTGATGAAACCGGCCAGGTCCGACAGCAGGAACACTGCCAGCGCGCCGATATCCTCCGGCTGCCCGACCCGCCCAACCGCATGCTGGGCATGGTCACGGCGCGACAGCTTCGGCGTGCGCCGGCGTGACGGTGCCTGCCACGCGTCGGTGGTGATCCAGCCGGGACTGATGCTGTTCACCCGCACCTTCGGTCCGGCACTGATCGCCAACGCATGCGTGAAGGCGACCAGCCCGCCCTTGGCGGCCGCGTAGGCTTCACTGTGGGCTTCGGACTGCCACGCACGGGTCGAAGCGATGTTGATGATCGCACCGCCCTGCGCGTTCAAAGCAGGCAGGGCATGCTTGCTGCACAGGAACGCTCCGTGCAGGCTGGACAGGCGCCGCTGCCATTCGGCCGTGGTCATGTCCGCCAGCGGCGTGCCATGCGCGCTGGCAATGCCGGCATTGTTGACGAGTCCATCAATGCGCCCGAAACGTTTGAGCGTGGCCTTCACCAGCGCCTGCACGCTGCGTTCGCTGGCCACGTCCGCGCGCTGGAATGCGGCGCGTTCGGGCAGGTTCCATTCCTTCAGGCAGGCCTTGCCGGCGTCGGCATCCAGGTCGGCGATCATCACGCTGCCGCCGGCACCGAGCACGGCCTGTGCAATGCCGCGACCCACGCCCTGCGCACCGCCGGTGACCACTACCACGCGGTCGCGCAGCGGTCGTGCGGGCCAGTCGACGACCGAAGGGGTCAGTGGCATGGCGGGGTGTCCTTGCGGCCAAGCAGGCGGGTCCAGCCTTCCACGCCCAGCTTGTCCAGCGTGGCGATGTTGCGCTCCACGATCACATCCGGGTCCGGAAACGCCGCCACCGCACGCTCCACGCTGTCTTCGCGCAGCAGGTGCAGGGTGGGGTAGGGTGCGCGGTTGGTGTAGTTGCTGACATCGTCCGGTGCCACGCCGGCGAACTGGTACTGCGGGTGGAAGCTTGCAACCTGCAGGATGCCCTGCAGGTCCAGCGCTTCAATCGCGGCGTCGGCGTTGTCCAGGAAGTCGTTGTAGTCCAGGAAGTCGGTCAGCACGTCAGGATGCACGATCAGCGTGGTGTCGATCTGCTCGGCCGGGGTGTCACGCAGCAGCACCAGTTCCTCGGCCAGTTCCTCCAGCAGCGCTTCGGGCGTGGTGGCGTCGCTGAGCACGAAGCGCACCTGTTCCTTCACGTACACCGCCTTGGCGAACGGGCACAGGTTCAGCCCGATCACGATGTTCTCCAGCCACTTGCGGGTGTCTGCGATGGGATCGGGGGTGTCGTTCATTTCAATCACGGAAGTTGTCGAACTGCAGCGGAATCTCGAAGTTTTCCTTCTTCAGCAGCGCGATCGCATCCTGCAGGTCATCGCGCTTCTTGCCGGTGACGCGGAGCTTGTCGCCGTTGATCTGGCTTTCCACTTTCAGCTTGGCTTCCTTCAGCTTGGCGGCGATCTTCTTGGCGATTTTCTGCTCGATACCCTGCTTCACGGTGACGTCCTGGCGCGCGCCGCCCAGGTTGGTGAGGATGTCGCCGAACTCCAGGCAGCCGGCGTCGATCTTGCGCGCGGTCAGGCGCTGGCGCAGGATCACGGTCATCTGCTCGAGCTGGAATTCGCTGGGGGCGCTCTGCTTGATCACGCTGTCTTCCAGCACGAACTTGGCGTCCACACCCTTGAAGTCGAAACGGGTGGACAGCTCGCGGTTGGCCTGGTCGACGGCATTGGTCAGCTCGTGGGTGTCGACTTCGGAAACGACGTCAAATGACGGCATGGGCATACTCCAGCAGAAGAAGCGGCCATTCTAACCGCCCGGGCATGGACGGCCCGCCAAGGCCGGCGATAATGAGCCATGAACACGCTCAAATCCCCGACCCGGGCCGTCTTCTGGATGCTGGCCGCGGTGGCCTGCTTTTCGCTGATGGACGCCGGCATGAAGCAGCTGTCCGGCAGCTACGCCACCTTGCAGGTCACCTTCCTGCGCGGAGCAGCCTCGCTGCCGTTCGTGCTGGTGTGGGTGCTGGCCACGGCCGGGCCGCGCTCGCTCATTCCGGTGCGCTGGGGCCTGCACCTGCTGCGCGGCCTGTTGGGCATGACCATGATCGGCTGCTTCGTGTTCGCGCTGCGCAGCCTGCCGCTGTCGACCGCCTACACCATCTACTTCGTGGCCCCGCTGCTGATCGCGGCGCTGTCGGTGCCCTTGCTGGGTGAAACCGTGGGTCCGCGCCGCTGGGTGGCGATCGGCATCGGCCTGGTCGGGGTACTGGTGGTGCTGCGCCCGGGCGTGGATGGCTTCATCTCCGTGCCCGGCCTGATGGTCCTGCTGGCGGCTACCGCTTACGCCGTGGCCGCGATCACGGTGAGCATGCTGACCCGCACCGATACCCCGCAGTCGATGGTGGTCTGGTTCCTGGCCCTGCTGGCGCTGGGGGCCGGGCTGCTGGCCATCCCGGACTGGCAGCCGTTGCAGTGGGGCCACGCCGGACTGATCGCCGGAATGGGCTTGGCCGGTGCGGCCGGGCAGGTGGCCCTGACCCGCGCCTTCCAGCTCGGCGAAGCCTCGTTGATCGCGCCCCTGGAGTACACCGGGCTGGTCTGGGTGATCGGCTGGGACGTGCTGTTCTGGGGCGTGCTGCCGGACGGCTATACCTGGCTGGGCGGGGCGATCATCGTCGTGTCCGGGCTGTACCTGCTGCACCGCGAGCGGATCCGCAAGGTCGCTGCTCCGGCTCCGCTGGACCACCCGTGAGCCCCATTGGACGGGCGACGACACCACCTTATAAGCAAACGGAATATGATTCGTGATTGCCGCGCGGGCCAGGGCCGTCCTGCGCTGGTAGGCTGCACGCCCCCTCCCGTCGATGCCCGGTTGATCGCCACGTGATCGAGTTCCAGCGCCTGCACAAATCCTATGCCGTCGGCGGCCGCGCGATCGCCGCGCTGCAGCCGCTGGACCTGACCATCGAGGCCGGCGAGGTGTTCGGCATCATCGGCCATTCCGGTGCGGGCAAGTCGACCCTGATCCGGTTGATCAACCGGCTGGAAGAACCCAGTGGCGGTCGTCTGCTGATCAACGGCGAGGATGTCACCGCACTGGACGCCGACGGGTTGCGCGCGCTGCGCCGGCGCATCGGCATGATCTTCCAGCACTTCAACCTGCTGTCCTCACGGACCGTGGCGGCCAACGTCGCGTTCCCGCTGGAGCTGGCCGGCACCGCGCGCGCGGAGATCGACGCCCGCGTGGCCGAACTGCTGCACACCGTCGGGCTGGAAGCGCATGCCAACAAGTACCCCGCGCAGCTGAGCGGCGGCCAGAAGCAGCGTGTCGGCATTGCCCGTGCCCTGGCCACCCGCCCGCAGATCCTGCTCTGCGACGAAGCCACCAGTGCGCTGGACCCGCAGACCACCGCCTCGGTACTGAACCTGCTGGGCCAGATCAACCGCGAACTGGGCCTGACCATCGTGCTGATCACCCATGAGATGGACGTGATCCGTCGCGTCTGCGACCGTGTGGCGATACTGGACGCCGGCGCGCTGGTCGAAACCGGGCCGGTCACCGAGGTGTTCCTGCACCCGCAGCACCCGACCACGCGCCGCTTCGTCAGCGAGTCCGAGCACATCGACGAAGGCGTGCTGCACAAGGACTTCGAAGCCGTGGCCGGGCGCATCGTGCGCCTGACCTTCCTCGGTGGCGATACCTACGAACCCTTGCTGGGGCGCATCGCGCGCGACACCGGCGTGGATTACAACATCCTGTCCGGGCGCATCGACCGCATCAAGGACACCCCGTACGGCCAGCTCACGGTGTCGCTGGTCGGTGGTGACGTGCAGGCCGCACAGGCCGGTTTCGTGGCCGCGGGCGTTCACGTGGAGGAGCTGCGCCGATGAATCCTGTTGCTGCTGCCGACGGTTTCTTCCGTCATCTGGATGCTGCCAAGTGGGCCGATATCGGCCAGGCCACCGTTGACACCCTGCTGATGCTGGGCGGCTCACTGCCCCTGACCCTGCTGATCGGCCTGCCGCTGGGCGTGCTGCTGTTCCTCACCGGTTCTCCGCAGCTGCACCGCAAGCCGGTGCTGTACGGCGCGCTGGCGCTGGTGGTGAACCTGCTGCGCTCGGTGCCCTTCATCATCCTGATGATCGTTCTGATTCCGGTCACCCTGTGGATGATGGGCACCTCGCTGGGCGTGCGCGGCGCGATCGTGCCGCTGGTGATCGGTGCCGCGCCGTTCTATGCCCGACTGGTGGAAACCGCGCTGCGTGAGGTGGATCGCGGCGTGATCGAAGCCAGCCAGGCGATGGGGGCCACCACCTGGCAGCTGGTCACCCGCGTGTTGCTGCCTGAAGCAAGGCCCGGCCTGATCGCCGGGGCCACGGTGACCGTGATTGCCCTGATCGGGTTCACCGCGATGGGCGGTGCGATCGGTTCCGGCGGCTTGGGCGACCTGGCCTTCCGCGACGGCTACCAGCGCTCGCACACCGACGTCGCCCTGGTGACCGTGGTCCTGCTGCTGGTGCTGGTGCAGGTGCTGCAGATGCTCGGCGACTGGCTGGTGGCGCGTTACACCCGGAAGTGATGCGAAGCATCACCCGGTAGCGCCGGCCGTTGGCCGGCCCCCAGGGTGCCTGATGCGTTCATGAGGGCCGGCCAACGGCCGGCGCTACCGGACGCTTCAGCGGACGTTGGGCACCTCGAAGCCCAGCCGGTCCACCTGCTCCTTGTGCTGCGGCACGCGCTTGAGTTTGTCGGTGTTGACCCCGTACTGGTCGCGCAGGCGGGTGGCCAGTTCCTTGTACAACTCTTTGTCCATGTCCGGCTGGCGCGCAAAAATCCAGGCCATTTCGCGGCCCGGATAGCCGAGCATGGCCCAGGAATAGTCCGGGGCGACTTCCAGCACCCGGGTGTGGGTAGGCACGATCTTGTAGAACCACGTGCGCCAGTTGTGATTGCCGCTCTTCTCGTCCACCGAGGCGCGCACGGTCAGCTCCTGCAGCGGCTGCGAAAAGCCGTCACGGTAGCGGTAGGTGATCGAGACCTTCTGCTCCCCGCGCAGGGTGTACTCATTGACGCTGGCGACGTGGCCGCGCTCGACCGGATTGGGCACACGGCCAATCACATACCAGGTGCCCATGAAGCGCTGCAGGTCGATCGGGGCCCCCGGCCCGGTTGTGGCGACCTCGGCAGGCGGCGTCGGCTTGGCATCGCCGAACGCGCAGGCGGACAACAACGACACCAGCGAGATCAGCAGTACAACGCGAAGCGGACGGTTCGAGGACATGCGGTGGCGGGCTCCAGAGGCGTGCAGGGGCATGGTGGGTAAGACGGCGAAGAACGTCAATGGCGGTCGGGTCATCAAAGAGGCCGATTGCGCGAAAAGGTCGCAGTCTGTGAGATCGGGGCAGGGCAAGGTGACGCATCACTTTCGCACGGAGCTATGTCATGTCCTTGTCTTCTTCGCGTCGTTTCCCTCGTTCATCTGCCACCAGCCGTGGCCAGGAGACCCCGCATCCGCAGGTGCTGCGGGCGGTGCGCCAGGTGGGGCTGGCTGGTCTGGCGCTGGTGCTGGTATGGCCCGCCGCGCGTGGCTACAGCCAATGGCTCGGCTGGTTGCCGCTGTGGCTGGTGGGCATGCCGCTTCTGGCCTGGTGGGCGTTGTACCGGTTCCGCCTGCCGGCGGCGCTGCTGGCC
>NZ_RHPP01000062.1 GCF_003935715.1 Stenotrophomonas sp. 278
CTCCCCCCCAGGGCTGATTGCCCGCCCCCGGCGCGTTCGCGCCGGTCTGGCCCGACCGCTGCGGTCGCGCGCCTGTTCTCGCGATCTGTTTCCGTGCTGTGGCCTTCGGCCCCGGCCTTCCCGCGTTTGCACCCTTTGCAAGGAAATCTGCCATGGCCCAGCGCCATCGTCGTCGCACGTCCCTGTCCCGCTGCTCGCTGAGCATCGCCCTGCTGACCGCCCTGAGCGCGCCCGCGTTTGCCAGCGGCGTTGCCACCGGTGATCCCAAAACCCTGGACCAGGTGGTGGTCACCGCCTCGGGCTTCGAGCAGAAGATCACCGACGCCCCGGCCAGCATCAGCGTGGTCAGCCGCGAAGAACTGAGCAAGCGTCCGTACACCAGCCTGGTCGACGCGCTGCGCGACGTGGAAGGCATCGACGTGGGCATGGAAACCACCGACAAGAACGGCCGCGCCACCATTTCCATGCGCGGCATGCCGTCCGAATACACCCTGGTGCTGATTGACGGTCGTCGCCAGAGCAACGTCGGCCAGCTGTACCCGAACAACTTCGGCGGCGGTCAGTTCGCCTACCTGCCGCCGCTGGATGCGATCGAGCGCATCGAAGTGGTGCGTGGCCCGATGTCCACCCTGTACGGCTCCGACGCCATGGGTGGCGTGATCAACATCATCACCCGCCGCAACCAGGACAGCTGGCACGGCTCGATCACCCAGGGCTTCACCGTGCAGCAGGACGACCAGTTCGGCGACGCGCGCACCACCGACGTGTACCTGACCGGTCCGCTGGTCAAGGAACGGCTGGACCTGGCCGTGCGCGGCAGCTACTACGACGCCAAGGCCTCCAATCCGGAATGGGATGCGCTGACCCTGCCCGACGGCACCCTGTGGGAGCGCAGCATCGGCTTCGGCGGCGGCGGCAAGGCGGTCGCCAACAACAACTGGAACACCGGCGTGCGCCTGGCCTTCCACATCAATGACGACCACGACCTGTCGCTGGACTACGACGTGTCGCGCCAGAAGTACGACAACAGCGAAGGCCAGACCGGGACCCTGGACAGCGCCGCCAGCCTGTGGCGCGTGGGCAATGCCACCCTTCCCAACCCGAACGGCACCGGCACCATCACCCGCCGCGTGGTGCAGCCGCGCGTGGGCTACACCGCCTACCAGCGCTACGAGCGTGACCAGCTGGCGCTCAGCCACACCGGTCGCTACGGCTTCGGTACCTGGCAGACGACGCTGACCCACACCACCAGCAACAACCTGGGTCGATCGCTGCCGCTGACCCTGGACGAGCGCGCCGACCTGCAGACCCTGTGGAACGACGTCTGCCGTCGCACCGGTGCCGCCAGCTACTGCGCCGCCGGCCGCGGCAACGCGCTGACCGCGCTCAATGCCGACGAAGCCGCGCGTCTGAACGCGTTCCTGCCGCGTCCGCTGCGCACCATGGAACTGGAAGGCTACGTGCTCGACACCATGCTCGACATGAGCTTCGGTGCGCACAAGCTGACCGTGGGCGGCCAGTACAACGACACCGACATGATCGACGGCGTGTTCGGCATGGACGGTGCCGGCTACCGCGATGAGGTGAAGCAGCAGCACCGCATGTGGTCGGTGTTCGCCGAGGACAACTGGGCGTTGACCGACGCGCTGACCGCCACCGTCGGCGTGCGCTATGACGACCACAACATCTTCGGCAGCCACGTCAGCCCGCGCGCCTACCTGGTGTGGAACGCCAGCGACGCCTGGACCTTCAAGGGTGGCGTCAGCACCGGCTACAAGACCCCGCGTCCGGACCAGCTGTTCCCCGGCGTGACCGGCTTCGGCGGCCAGGGCGTGCTGCCGCTGGTGGGCTCGCCGAACCTGCAGCCGGAAACCAGCACCAACTATGAAATCGCCTCGTACTACGAGGGCGAGCGCTGGGGCTTCAATGTCACCGGCTTCCTCAACAAGTTCGACGACAAGATCGCCAGCGGCGGCACCTTCCCGAACTGTGAAGTGGCTCCGGCCGGCAGCGGCTACTGCGTGGACGTCGGCCCGGGCTGGGCCGCGCTGGGCTACAGCACCTTCAGCCAGAGCGTGAACATCGACAAGGCTGAAACCCGTGGCATGGAGGCGGCCGCGCATGTGGACCTGCTGGAGAGCCTGCAGCTGCGCGGCAACTACACGTATACGAAGTCCGAGCAGACCAGTGGCGCTGCAGACGGCCAACCGATTGCCGGTAATCCTGCCAAGCACATGGCCAACGCCAGCCTGAACTGGCAGATCAATGACGCGGTGAGCCTGTCGCTGATTGGCGAAGGCCGCTATGACCGGTATCGCGACACGCTGGTGACCAATGTGGGTGGGGTGAGCACCTCGGAAGTGCGCTATTACGAGGACTACACGATCTTCCACCTGGGCGGCAGCTGGAACATCAACCCGTGGCTGACCTTGAACGCACGGGTGAACAATCTGTTCGACAAGGATTTCGTCTCGCAGTCGTGTGTGTTGATCAGCGACAGCGAGTTCAACTGCGTGGATGATTACGCGACCAAGGACCAGCGTCGCAGTTATTGGATTTCGTTGAACGCGAAGTTCTAATCTCCCCTGCTGCGCGGTGTTTCCGGTAGCGCCGGCCGTTGGCCGGCCCAGGCGGTGATGCGTTCATGCGGGCCGGCCAACGGCCGGCGCTACCGGGATCCCGCCCATCAATTGCGAACCATTCTCAACAATGGTGTAATTCGCGTCTGAATTCCCGAGCCCCACCTTTTGGCCACCCCGTCTTCCAGCGTGCAGCAGCAACAGTCCCGCGGCTTCTGGCTGCGCACCCTGCACCAGTGGCACTGGATCAGCTCGGCGGTGTGTCTGATCGGCATGATCCTGTTCGCCGCTACCGGCCTGACCCTGAACCACGCGGCGAAGATCGAGGCCACTCCGCAGGTGGTCAACCAGCAGTTGCAGTTGCCGGCCGATCTGCTGGCCAAGCTCGGTGACCGCGAGGACGGCAACGCCCCCATCCCGCGCCCGGCCACGCGCTGGCTGGACCGGGAACTCGGCATCTCGATCGGTCGTCGTCCGGCCGAATGGTCGCCGGAAGAGATCTACCTGTCCCTGCCCCGCCCCGGCGGCGACGCCTGGCTGAGCATCGACCGCGAGACAGGTGCAGTCGAATATGAATCCACCGCGCGCGGCTGGGTGTCGTACTTCAACGACCTGCACAAGGGCCGCAATGCCGGACCGGCCTGGGGCTGGTTCCTCGACATCTTTGCCGTGGCCTGCCTGGTGTTCTGCATCACCGGCCTGTTCCTGCTGCACCTGCATGCCCGCCAGCGCCGCATGACCTGGCCGCTGGTCGGCGTGGGCCTGATGGTGCCGCTGCTGATCGCCCTGATCCTCATCCACTGACCCGCCCTACGGAGCCGCACCATGCGCGTAACCCTGACCATCGCCCTGAGCGGCCTGCTGGCCACCTCGCCGGCCTATGCCACCACCCTGGACATCAACGTCGAGGTGCCCAAGCTCAACGTGGCCGAATATCACCGTCCGTATGTGGCGGTGTGGCTGGAAGGCGCGGACCAGAAAGTCGCCGCCAATCTGTCGGTGTGGTACCAGCAGACCGGCAACAGCGAAGGCCACGGCACCAAGTGGCTGCCGGACCTGCGCCAGTGGTGGCGCAAGAGCGGCCGCACCCTGACCGTGCCAGTCGATGGCGTCACCGGGCCGACACGTCCGGCGGGTAACCATGCGCTGTCGTTCTCTTCGCAGAAGGCCGGCGGGCGTGGCCCGTCGCTACAGTCGCTTGCGCCGGGCAACTACACTCTGGTGGTGGAAGCGGTCCGCGAAGTCGGCGGCCGCGAACTGCTCAAGATCCCCTTCACCTGGCCGGCCACTGCCCCGCAGTCCGGCAAGGCGCAGGGCAGCACCGAACTGGGCCTGGTGACGCTGTCGGTCAAGCCCTGATTTTTCTCATCCGTACATGGAGTTTTAGATGAAGCGCTCGCTTGTCCTAGCCGCCGCCCTGGCTGCCGCACTTCCGTTCTCCGCCTTGGCTCACAAGGCGTGGCTGCTGCCCTCGCAGACCGTGATCGCCGGCAACAACCCGGCCATCACCGTCGACGCGGCGATTTCCAATGACCTGTTCTACTTCAACCACGTGCCGCTGCGCCTGGAGAGCATCGTCATCACCGCCCCGGACGGCACCACCGTGCAGCCGCAGAACGGCTCCACCGGCAAGTACCGCAGCGTGTTCGACCTGGACCTGACCCAGCAGGGCACCTACCGCCTGGCCTCGGTCAACAGCGGTCTGTCCGCGACGTGGGAAGAGAACGGCCAGCCCAAGCGCTGGCGCGGTACCCTGGCCACCTTCGCCACCGAAGTACCGAAGAAGGCCAGGAAACTGCAGGTCGCACAGTCGGTCAACCGGGTGGAGACCTTCGTCACCAACGGTACCCCGAACGACACCGCGCTGAAGCCGACCAAGCAGGGCATTGAACTGGTTGCCGTGGGTCACCCGAACGACCTGGCCGCCGGCGAGGAAGCAAAGTTCCGCATTCTGGTCGATGGCAAGCCGCGCGCCGGCCTGGCCGTGGAAATCGTCCGCGGCGGTACCCGTTACCGCAACGCGCAGGACGAGATCAAAGTCACCACCGACAAGAAGGGCGAGTTCTCGGTTACCTGGCCGGAAGCAGGCATGTACTGGCTGGAAACCAGCAGCGAAGACAAGAAGACGTCGATCAAGCCGGCCAAGACGCGCAAGTTGAACTATGTCGCCACGCTGGAAGTTTTGCCGCAATAACCCCTTCGTGGTTATTGCCCACGCATTCCACCTTATCCCCGCGCCGTTGGCGCGCCCCCTTGAACATCAAGGGGGCTTTCCCCCAGACGGACCACGGTAGTGCCGGCCGCTGGCCGGCAACCAGGCGATCTTGTTGCACCCATGACTGCTGATTCCCCCGACATCGCCCGCCTTGGTGGCCACACCATGGGCACCACCTGGCAGGTCACGCTGGTGGCCGCGTCGAACCGCGACCTGCACCCGCTGCACGCGGGCATCCAGGCACAGCTGGATACGGTGGTGGCGCAGATGAGTACCTGGGAAGCAGGCAGCGACATTTCCCGCTTCAACGCCGCACCAGCAGGCACGGCGTTACCGCTGCCGGAGCCATTCGGCCATGTGCTGCGTGCCGCATTGGACATCGCCGCACGCAGCGGCGGTGCGTTTGATCCCACCGTCGGTCCGTTGGTTGCGTTATGGGGTTTCGGTGCGCATGCGCATGCACGGCGCGTACCCGATGCGGCCGCGCTCGCAGCCACGCGCGAACGCTGCGGCTGGCAACGCCTTTCGCTGGGCACCGGTCAGCTCACCCAGCCCGGCGGGCTGGAACTGGATCTGTCTGCCATTGCCAAAGGTTTTGCCGTAGACGCGGTCAGTGCGTGGCTGCGCTCGCAGGACATTCACGCGGCCCTGGTGGAAGTCGGCGGCGAACTGCACGGCTATGGCAGCAAGCCCGACGGTCAACCGTGGCGGGTGTTGGTGGAATCGGACCCCGAAGCCGATGCAGCCGCCGACCATCCGCCGCGTGTGCTGGCGCTGGACGATCTGGCCGTGGCCACCTCCGGCGACCGCTGGCATCACTATGCCGCCGATGGCGTGCAGTACAGCCACACACTGGACCTGCGCAGCGGTGCGCCGGTAACCCGCGCCGCCGCGGCGGTCACCGTGGTGGCCGCCGATGCGATGCATGCCGATGGCTGGGCTACTGCGCTGACCGTCATGGGTCTGAACGAGGGTCTGGCGTTTGCCACCGACCACGACCTGGCGGCACGGTTTGTTACCCGGACCCCAACCGGCCTGGAAGAACGTCTGAGCCCGGCATTCCAGCGCCTGCTCGACGCCCAGCAGGACGCCGCATGAGCCGCGCGGTACTGGGCAACATCGCTGTGGGCGTGCTGCTGGCGGTGTTCGCGGCGCTGTTGCTGCAGCTGCATCTGGGCGAGTCGTGGTGGCTGGCCGCGCCATCGGCATCGCACTGGTGCTGGGCGGCCGGCAGCGTGCTTGCCTATGCCGCCTTCTGTACGTGGTGGTGGTGGCGCGGACGCCCACGCGACGATGCCGCTGCCGGCAGCGACGCACTGCTGCTGGTGTGGGCCAGCCAGACCGGTTTTGCCCAGCAGCTGGCCGAACGCAGCGCCGAAGCGTTGCGCGCTGCCGGATTGCCGGTGAAGCTGCGCGGCCTGCACCAGATCGACGCTGATCTGCTGCAATCGGCATCGCGAGTGCTGTTCATCACCAGCACCACCGGCGAAGGCGACGCACCCGATCACGCCCTGCCGTTCCTGCGCAGGGTAATGCCGCAGTCGCTGAAGCTTCCGGATCTGCATTACGGCGTGCTGGCACTGGGCGATCGCAGCTACGGTCACTTCTGCGCGTTCGGCCACCAGCTGGACGCGTGGCTGCGCAGGCACGGTGCGCACCCCCTGTTCGATACGGTCGAGGTGGACAACGCCGACCCCGCCGCGCTGCGCCACTGGCAGCAGCTGCTGGGACAACTCGGCGGCAACCCCACCGAACTGCCCGACTGGGCCCCGGCGCAGTACCAGCCGTGGACGCTGCAGGCGCGTGGACAGGTCAACGTGGGCAGCCCCGGTGCAGCGACCTGGAGGGTGGATCTTGTGCCCGTTGATGGCGTGCTGCCTGCGTGGCAGCCCGGCGACGTGGCGGAGATCGGTCCGCAGCACGCACCGGCCGAGGTCGATGCCTGGCTGGCCACGCACGGCCGCGACGGCACCCGGGTGATCGAGGGCAAGCCGCTCCGCACCCATCTGGGACGCTCGCATCTGCCGCAGTTGCCGGAGTCGGTGCCCGCCGACGATGCCGCATTGGTGGCGTCACTGAAGCCACTTCCGCACCGTGAATACTCCATCGCCAGCACCCCCGGCGAGGGCAGGGTCACGCTGCTGCTGCGCCGCCTGCTGCGACCGGACGGCACGCCCGGGCTGGGCAGTGGCTGGTTATGCGATTACGCACTGCCCGGCGGACGCGTTGACCTGCGTTTCCGTTCCAATCCAAATTTCCATGCCCCCGCTGCTGATGCACCGCTGATCCTGATTGGAAATGGCACTGGCATCGCCGGCCTGCGCGCCCACCTGCAGGCGCGGGTGGAAGCGGGTGCGCGACGCAACTGGCTGCTGTTTGGCGAGCGTACGGCGGCACATGATTTCCATTTTGGCGAGGACCTGCAGCGCTGGCAGCGTGAGGGGTTCATCGCGCCGCTGGATGCGGTGTTCAGCCGTGATGGTGGTGAGCATCGCTATGTGCAGGATCGACTGGCCGCGCAGCTGGACACACTGCGGCAGTGGGTACGAGAGGGCGCGACGATTCTGGTGTGTGGCAGCCTGCAGGGCATGGCACCGGCGGTGGACACGGTGATCGAGCAGGCGCTGGGGCGCGAAGGCAAGGAGGCGTTGATCGTCGCCGGGCGCTATCGGCGCGACGTCTACTAGTAGTGCCGGGCTTGCCCGGCAATCCAGTATCCCGGCAGCGGGGCAAGCCCCGCTCTACGCATCCAACCGTATCGCCAACAACTCCCCGCCCCCGCACATCGCATAGCGCTTGCGCTCCCCCGCCGCCAACCACGCGGTGTCCCCCGCCGCCATCGGCGGCAATCCATCCTCACCTTCAAACTTTGCCTGTCCGGCCAACAGATGCACCGCCCACGCGGTACCCGGTTCAGTAAAGAAGAACATGCTGCCCACCAACGGCCGATGGAGCAGTTCGGCCTTGACCGCATCGCGCTTCCACATCAGATTGAAATCGTGCGTCACCCCGTCGATCAACTCGCCGGTAATGGCCTCCTCACCGGCAAATCGCAATCGATCATGTGGTGGCAACAAGGTGTGCACGCGCCCATCGGCAAACCGCAGCCGAACCCCCTCGCCCCGCAGCAGCACCAGCTCACGCTCCACACCAGGAAACGCGGAAAACGCCGCATCCTGCTCGATCTCGGCGATGGACAGCCGCACCTGCCAGTCGTCGCTGTCAGGCACCCGCAGAATTTCCCGGGTCCAACCCAGGCCGTTGCGCCAGCGCTCGCGGCGGTACTCGAATGACGGAATGACGCGGGTGCTCACGTCCAGCACGGAAGGTTCGCTCATGCGGCCATTGTGCCGCAGGGCGCGTTCAACCGGCTCGTCCACCGCAATCCGGGGCCAGCAGCCGCGAATGCTCCAGCCATTCCTTGTCCGGGTAGTAGGCGAACACGAAGGCACCGCCGCGCAGGCTGTTGATCAGCGGTTTGGCCACCTTCAAGCGGACCGCCGGACAGCCCAGGCTGCGACCGAGCCTGCCCTGCAGCTGCGCCACCGAGGGATTCACGTAGGGCGCACCGTGCATGACGATGGCACGGTCACGTGCGTTGTCGTTGAAGCCTGGCTCCAGCCCGTCGAGGCGCAGCGAGTACCCGTTGCCGCCCATGTAGGTTTCCCGGGCGGTGAACCCGCCGAGGCTGGACATGAAACTGCCGTCGCGGTTGGAGAAGTGCTCGGTACGGTTGCTGCCGCTGTTGCGGCCATGCGCCACCCACTCCTGATACAGCAGCTTCTGCTGGGTGACATCGAACACCCACAGGCGCTGTTCGATGGATGGGCGCGAATAGTCGATCACCGCCAGGCGGGTGGGATCGACGGTCGAGTTGGGCTGGCGCAGCGCGCATTGCAGCGCGGTGGTGGCCAGTTGCAGGACCTTGCGATCAGCCGCAGGTGCGGCGCGGGACAGCATCTCTGCCAGTAGAGCCGGGCTCTGCCCGGCTTTCTGTCCGGCGTTCGGCACCGCCTGGGCCGGCCAACGGCCGGCGCTACCGGGTTCGGCGGCACCGGAATCGCGTAGAGCCGGGCTCTGCCCAGCTGCCGGCACGGTAAGGGCCAGTCCAATCAACAACGGCGTCAGCAGGCGCAGTGACATCCCTACAACGTGGGCACGCCCGCGTCCGATTCCAACACCGGCTGCAGATTCTGTTCATCCGCCACCGGGCGTACGGCCGGCAGGCTGGTCACCAGCAGCGTCGTTCCAGGCACCAGCGCCTTGTACAGTTGCCCGGCAAAGGCCGGTGGCAGTGCCATCGGCAGGCTGGGCGTGGCCAGCAGGTCCGGACTCGCATTGCCGGCGCTCTGGCCCAGCAGCGGGTAGGCCGTCCAACGGTGCAGCTTCTGGGTCGCATCCAGCGGGCTGGGGGTTTCGGCAAAGCCCTGCTGCATCACAAACAGCGTGGTGCCCTCGAAGGCCGGCAACGCCTTGGCCTGCAGCCGAGATTCGCCGATCAACACGCCGTCGCGCAGCACGTAAAGGCGCTGGTCGTGCAGGCTCACCAGGATGCCGACCTGCCCGCGCGGCGCGGCGGCGTCATTCCAATAGTGATCGGGCGCATCGGTGGTTTCCGGCAACGGCTTGCCGATGCTGTTCACCGGGGCCAGCACCGCCGGGTACGCCAGGCTCATCGGCGCGCTCTTGGCGTCGGCCACCACCACGGTGTCACCGCGCTTGGTCTCGCCGAACAGCTTCTGCGCGAACGCCTGCGGCAGGCGCACGCAGCCATGCGAGGCCGGGTGTCCCGGCAGGTTCCCGCCATGCAGCGCGATGCCGTCCCAGGTCAGCCGCTGCATGTAGGGCATCGGCGCACTGTTGTAGAGGTTGGACTTGTGGTCCTTGTCCTTCTGCAGAATGGTGAACACCCCGGTCGGGGTTTCATGGCCGGGCTTGCCCGAGCTGATCGTGCTCAGACCGATGGCGATGCCGTTGCGATACACGTAGGCACGCTGCTCGTCCAGGCTGACAACGAGCACGATCGGGCCGGCGGGAGAAATTTCGGGGTGCCAGAGGAATTCGCCGGGTTTGAGGTCGGTGGGACCACGCGGGGTTTCAGTGGAGGCCGGTGCGGCCGCCCAGGCCGGAAGTGCGGCAACTGCCAGCGCTGCTAGAGAGGCATTGATGAACGTGCGGCGTGCAATCATCGGGTCGATCCTTGAGGGCTGATGCCACGCTACCATGCCCACCGTCCACGACGCGCATGGCGCGTCGCTACACGAACGGGCCATCCCGTAGCGATGAGCCATGCGCGTTGATCACAAACAAAATTGCCCGGCCACACTTCCTGTGCAGACCGGGCAATCAGGTACATCCGTGTCGGCTTCCCGCCTTCCCCCTGTGCATCCTGCCCAGAATGGGTGCCGGCCATGCTCCCTGCACTCGGCCGTATATCCGCCATAACCCTTCCCGGGTCTGGAACCACCTTCCGGGTGGAACCGCGCCATTCCCTGGTCGCAGCATCCGTGCGTGCCTCGTCCCTGTGGCTGTCGGGGTGATCGTGGCGTCCTGCCGCGATCACCGTTGACGGGCATCCTGCCTGTCGCGACCAATCCCCTTGTATCCCCTACGTCAGCGCCTTGGTACGGGTGCCGGCACGTCCTGCCTGGACGGTGCCGCTGTGGGTGCCTGCCTGGTGCCCACCGTCATCCGCTGTCGGTTCCGCTCGACTGTTGCTGTCCCTATCCCCTTCACCCGGGTCAGATCCTCGACCCGCAGGAAGGGTCCGTGTTGCCGCCGGTATGTGACGATCGCCTGGGCCTTGACCGGCCCCACGTTCGTCAGTCCCTGTTCCAGCGTCACCGCATCGGCGGTATTGATGTTGACCCGCTCTGCCGTCCAGGCAGCGCCGCTCAACAACAGCCCCAGCACGAGTGCGTTACACGACCTCCAAAGCCCCACCGTGTAGCTCCCTGTGGCCCGGCACCGGTAGCAACCGGCTGATCCCGTCGGTGCTGCGAGTGTGCCCCGCCACATGCAGCCATCGTATCGTCCACGCCGCCTTCACACAGCCGGCCAAGTACCCGATTTGGTGTAGGAAAATTCCTACACGGGTGGCAGGCGTAGAATGTCGGAACTAGACCCATGCATTCGGAGCTTCAGATGGATAGCGCCAAACTCGGCCAATATGTCAGTGACAAGTGGGACAACGAAATCGTCCCGCAGCTGGTCGAATACATCCGTATTCCCAACAAATCGCCGATGTTCGACGCCAATTGGGTCGCCAATGGCTACATGGAACAGGCGGTCACCCTGATGGAAACCTGGGCCAGGGCGCAGAAGCTGCCCGGGCTGCAGGTCGAAGTGGTGCGCCTGGAAGGCCGTACCCCGCTGATCCTGCTGGAAATTCCGGCCACTGGCCCGGAAACCGGCGACGACACCATCCTGCTGTACGGTCACCTCGACAAGCAGCCGGAGATGACCGGCTGGGACGAGGACCTCGGCCCGTGGGTGCCGGTACTGCGTGGCGACAAGCTTTACGGTCGCGGCGGCGCGGATGACGGCTATGCCATCTTCGGTTCGCTGGCCGCCGTGCTGGCGCTGCAGGAACAGGGCCTGCCGCACGCGCGCTGCGTGGTGCTGATCGAAGCCTGCGAGGAATCGGGCAGCTACGATCTGCCCGCTTACGTGGACCACCTGGCTGACCGCATTGGCAAGCCCTCGCTGGTGGTGTGCCTGGATTCGGGCTGCGCCAACTATGACCAGCTATGGTGCACGACCTCGCTGCGCGGCCTGACCGGCGGTAACTTCTCGGTAAAGGTGCTCAACGAAGGCGTTCACTCCGGTGACGCCTCCGGCGTGGTGCCGTCCAGCTTCCGCCTGCTGCGCCAGCTGCTTTCGCGCATTGAAGACGAAAACACCGGTCGCATCCTGATCGACGGCATGCATGTGGAGATCCCGGCCGAGCGCCTGGACCAGGCCAAGCGTGCGGCTGAAGTGGTCGATACCGCGATCTTTGACAAGTTCCCGCTGGTGGACGGCCTCAAGCCGATGGCAGAGGACCTGTCCGAACTGGTGCTCAACCGCACCTGGCGTCCGGCGCTGTCGGTGACCGGCGTGGACGGCATGCCGCCGCTGGCCTCGGCCGGCAACGTGCTGCGCCCGCACACCGCCGTGAAGCTGTCGCTGCGCCTGCCGCCCACCGCCGACGGCAAGGCCTGCGGCGAACTGCTCAAGGAAGCACTGCTGCGTGACCCGCCGAATGGCGCGCAGGTGAAGCTGGACCTGGAAAAGGCCTCCTCCGGCTGGAACGCACCGGCCATGGCCCCGTGGCTGACCCGGGCGATCGATGATGCCAGCCAGACCTTCTTCGGCAAGCCGGCGATGTACATGGGCGAAGGCGGCTCGATTCCGTTCATGGGCATGCTCGGCGAGAAGTTCCCCGGTGCGCAGTTCATGATCACCGGCGTACTCGGTCCGCATTCCAATGCGCATGGCCCGAACGAGTTCCTGCACATTCCGATGGGCAAGCGGGTCACCGCCTGCGTGTCGAAGGTGATCAGCGAGCATCACGCGGCCAGCCTGCGCGGTGAAACCAGTGGTTCGCCGGTGGCTGCCGACAGCGGCACGCGTCATGGCGGGCATGGTTGCTGCTGAGCGTTGACGGACGCAGCCTTTTGATAGGCTGCGTCCATCTTCCGCAGGAAACCGCACGATGGACGGATTGTTCGGCAGCACCAGCTGGCTTTACATCATTCTGGTCGGCTTCTTCGTCGGCCTGTTTGGCCGCTTCTTCATGCCCGGCAACAACCGCATGGGCTGTCTGCTGACCATCGTGCTGGGCATCGTCGGTGCCCTGGTTGCCGGCTGGTTCGGCCAGTACATGGGCTGGTACGCCGCCGGTGAACCAGCCGGATTCATTGGTGCCACCCTGGGTGCCATCGCGGTACTCGCGGTGTTGCGCCTCTTCAGCGGCGGCAAGCGCTGACCCTCTCCCATTCGCATTTTTCATGAACGATCCTGCTTCCGATCCGCAGCGCACGGCGCTGCGTCTGCACTGGGCCCGCACCGCGCTGGCCGATGACACCGCCCAGCTCGACCGCGCCTCGGTCGACGCCGGCTTCCGCAGCTACTGGCGTGCCACCAGCGCGCGCGGCAGCCATATCGTCATGGACTCCCCGCCCGGGCTGGAAGACGTGCGCCCGTGGCTGCGCATGCACGACCTGCTGGAACCGCATGGCGTGCGCGTGCCGCAGGTGCTCGCCCGCGACGAAGCGCAGGGCTTCCTGCTGCTGGAAGACCTGGGCGGCCCCACCCTGGCCCGCGCCATCACCGATGAGAACGCGGATGCCTGGTTCGACGCCGCGTTCGACCAGCTGATCCGGCTGCAAGCCATTCCGGTACCAGACGACTTCGGTGTGTTCGGCGAAGCCCTGCTGCAGCGGGATGCCGGACTGTTCGACGAGTGGTTCCTGCAGCGTCATCTCGGCCTGCAGCTCGACTGCGGCGAAGTTGAAGCCCTGCAGCTGGCCCAGCGACGGCTGATGGACAACGCCCTGCAGCAGCCGCAGGTGCTGACCCACCGCGACTTCATGCCGCGCAACCTGATGCCCGTGGAAGGCGGACCAGCCGTCCTCGACTTCCAGGACCTGGTGCGCGGCCCCATCGCCTACGACCCGGTCAGCCTGTTCAAGGACGCCTTCCTGAGCTGGCCGCTGGAGCGCGTGGAGGCCTGGCTCGCCCGTTACCACGCCAAAGCGCTGGCCGCGGGTTTACCGGTGCGGCCGTGGCCGCAGTTCCTGCGCGACGCCGACTGGATGGGCATCCAGCGCCACCTGAAGATCCTCGGCATCTTCGTGCGCCTGCGCGACCGCGACGGCAAGGGCCATTACTTCTCGGATGCTCCGCGCTTCATCCAGTACCTGGACGAAGTGCTGCCGCGCCACCCGGAACTGGCGGGCCTGCTCGATCTCCTGGAACGCCGCATCAAGCCGGCCATGGCCGAACACGCATGAAGGCCATCATCTTTTCCGCTGGCAAAGGCGAGCGCATGCGCCCGCTCACCCTGCACACCCCCAAACCGCTGCTCGTGGCCGGTGGCAAGCCGCTGATCGTGTGGCACCTCGAACGGCTCGCCGCCGCTGGCATCGATGACGTGGTCATCAACACCTCGTGGCTCGGTGATCAGTTCGAACCCGCACTCGGTGATGGCAGCCGCTGGGGATTGAGGCTGCATTACATCGACGAAGGCCCGGTGCCACTGGAAACCGGCGGCGGTATTCTCAATGCCTTGCCGGTGCTTGGCGATGCGCCTTTCCTCGTCGTCAACGGCGACGTCTGGACCGACGTGGAGTTCGCATCGCTGCCGAAACAGCCGCACGGTGATGCGCATCTGATCCTCGTGGACAATCCCGTGCAGCACCCGCGCGGTGATTTCATCCTGCAGGCCGATGGGCAGGTCAGCAATGAGGGGGAAGCGCCGCGGCTGACCTATGCCGGGGTGGGCATCTATCGCCCGACGATCATTGACGGTTGGCGCGAGGTGATCGGTGAGCCCGAAGGGGCCGCGGCAACGCCACCGCAGTTTGGATTGGCCCCGTTGATGCGACATGCGATGTCCCGTGGGCGCGTGAGCGGACAGCACCATCGCGGGAAGTGGACCGATGTGGGCACGCCGGAGCGGTTGGCGGCATTGGACGCCGAATTGGCATGATGCCGGTCGCGGACCGCTTGGGCCGGCCAACGGCCGGCGCTACCGATGCTGCATTCCCCGTGGCGACCCACGCCGGCCCCAACCCGTAGATCTGCAGCCGAGGGCAGTTCGCGCTACAACCGAGCGGAACCATCCTCAACAACCTGGCGCAAAAAAGGCACGGTGATGCGGCGTTGTGCCGCCATGGATTCGCGGTCCAGCCAGTCCAGCAGGCTGACCAGGCTGCCCAGCTCGCGCCCCGTTCGGGTCAGCAGCCATTCGATCGAGGCCTCGTCGATGCTCAGTCCGCGTCGCACCGCGCGCTCGCGCAGCACCGCCGCGCGGCCCTCATCATCCAGCGGCTGCAGCACCACCCGCACGCACTGCTGCAGGCGCGAGCGCAGGTCCGGCAACACCAGGCCGAGCTGGTCCGGCGCGTGCTGCGCCGTGTACATCAGCGTGATGCCCGCCGCGCGCGCGCGATTGTGGAAATCGAACAGCGCGACCTCGTCATCGCGGTTTCCCGCGATCGCGTCCAGCCCGTCCAGGGTTACCAGGTCGCGCCCTTCCAAGGACTCCAGTGCCGCCCGCACGCGCCCCGCCACCGCCTTCAACGGCAGATAGGTCGGCTGCCGTCCCGCCTGCTGCGCCAGCGAACACATCGCCAGCGCCTGATGGGTCTTGCCCGTGCCTGCCGCGCCTTCCAGGTACACCCAGTCGTGCGCCGCCCCCACCGCAATGGCACGCAGCTGCGCCAGCGCGCCGTCGGGCGCGCCGATGAAGGTTTCCAGGCGCTCGTCCTGCGGGTAGCGCAGGGCGAGCGGCAGCTGCGGCACCATGCTCACTTCAGGTCGGGATCCTTCGGCACCACGATCGTGTCCGCGCGACGGTCAATGTACGAGTCCAGCGCAATCGCCGTCTCGCCCACGTACAGCTCGCTCTCCCGGTAGCGCTGGTGCGCATAGCGCAGCAGCACGTTGCTGACCGCCGCCACCGGCAGCGCCAGCAGCATGCCCAGGAAACCGAACAGCTGGCCGCCTGCCATCACCGCGAAGATCACCGCCACCGGATGCAGGCCGATCTTGTCGCCCACGATGCGCGGCGTAAGCACGTAGCTTTCCAGCAGCTGGCCCACGGTGAACACCACGCCCACCAGGAGCAGCAGCTTCAGATCGAAGCCCTGCGCCTGCACCAGCGCCGCCACCACCGCCATCACGATGCCGGTCGTTGCGCCCAGGTACGGAATGAAGCTGATCAGACCCGCCACCAGGCCGATCAACAGACCCAGCTTCAGGCCCACCAGCGACAGACCCGCCGCGTAGATGATGCCCAGCGCGATCATCACCAGGAACTGGCCGCGGATGAACGCCCCCAGCACCTCGTTGGATTCACGTGCCAGCTTGCTGATCGTGCCGATGTGGTTGCGCGGAATGGTCGAAGCCACCCGTTCCACCAGCTTGTCCCAGTCCCGCAGGAAGTAGAACGCCAGGATCGGCAGCAGCAGGATGTTGACCACCCAGGTCACCATCGCAAAGCCCGAGCGGGACACATAGCCGAAGAAGGTCTTGGCGAAGCCGCCAGCCTGCTGCCAATGACTGCGCACCCAGTCGATCAGGCGGTCCGGATCCATCCACTGCATGACCTGAAGACCGGTCTTCTGCTCGAACCAGGGAATGCCGGTCTGCATCAGCCAGGCCTGCGCCTGCGGGATGGCAGCGATGAGCGTGGCGATCTGGCGCTCGATCATCGGCACCAGGATCAGCAGCAGCGCGGTGATCACCAGCACCATGGCCACGAACACCAGCACCACGCCGGTATTGCGCGAACGGCCCGTGGCTTCGATGCGGTCAACCAGCGGGTCGCCCAGCCAGGCCAGCGCCAGCGCCAGCACGAACGGGGTCAGGATCGGGGCCAGCAGCGAGATGACCCAGCCGATGGCCAGGGCCAGCAGCACATATTTGACGCGTCGCAGGAACTGCGCGATCTCGGCTTCCGGTGTCAGGATCATCGCAGGCGGTACTCGTTGCTGGCGGGGGGCGGCGGCAGGGTGCCGGTGTCGTTCTCGTCAATCGGCACCGGTAGCGGAGCCAGCGGCACGATCACGCCGTTATCGCCCAGCATGCGGTTCAGCCCGGACAGGCCGGTGGTCATTTCCAGCGCCAGCTCCAGACGGTTACCCGAGGCCTTGACCGGGGTGATGTTGCGCACCACCGGGTTCTCGCGCAGCCCGGCGGCCAGGCGCATGTAATCCTCGGCGCTGTCCAGGCCGGTCACCGCGATGGTGTAGGTACCGGCCGCACCGGTCGCCGCGCCGGCCTTGGCGTAGCGTTTGACCAGTGCGTCGGCGGTGCCATCGGCACCACCGGCCATCGCGCGGCGGGCGTCGGAATCCTTGGTGGTCCATTTGTTCAGTTCGCGGCCGCCGTCGACGAACACCCAGTCGGCGATCCAGCCGCCGGCCTTGTCGCGGTAAAGCTTGCCGACCAGCTGCATCGGCGGCGCATAGCGGGCCGAGGCGCGGGCGACCGACGCGGTGTCCTGGCGCCAGATCGCGCCGACCAGCGCCTGTTCAGCCGCACTGCCGGTCGGCAGGCCCAGCTTGTAACCGCGTTCCACCGCGCGGTTCAGCAGCGGACGGGCCGCATTGGCCTGCTGCACCGTTACCAGGCGGGGGCCGCTGCCATCGTCGATGGCCAGCCAGATCACCGGCTTGGGCCGAGGCTGCGGCCACAACGGCAGACCCAGCGCGGAAATCAGCCCGTCCACGTCGTCCTGGCGGAACCGGGCCACCAGCATGGTGCGGTAGCTGGGGGCACCGCTGGCCGAAGTGCTCTGGTCCTGGCGGTAGTCGTAGCTTTCCACGTAGTCCTTGGCCCCGCGCAGGGCCTGCACCACGCCGGGGCGGGTCATCACGCTGCGGTCGCCCGACAGCTTGGCCAGCACATTGCCCAAGGCACGCGCCAGGGCTCCGGTACGGTCAGCGTCGGACTGGCTGTTGACCGGTACTTCGGCCTCGTAGGCCCCGGTGGCACTGGCCACGTCGCCTTCGGTGCGCATGCCGCTCTGGGCCATCGTGGCCACCGGCAGGCACAACGCGAGGAACATCGTAAGAATGAGGCTGCGGCGCATCAGGTCTTCCATTGAGCGTATCCGGGGGGAATTGTTGCCCGAATAGGGCCTGCGCGCCAACGTGGCCTGTTAAAATCCCGCTTTCACTCCAGCGCAGCCCGACGCCCGTGACCCAGACTCCGTCTTCCCCCGCCCCCCTCACCTACCGCGACGCCGGTGTCGACATCGACGCGGGCAATGAACTGGTCGAGCGGATCAAGCCCTTGGTGAAGCGCAGTTTCCGCCCCGAAGTGATGGGCGGTCTGGGCGGGTTCGGCGCGCTGTTCGACCTGTCCAACAAGTACCGTGAACCGGTGCTGGTGTCCGGCACCGACGGGGTCGGCACCAAGCTGAAGCTGGCCCACCAGCTGAACCGCCACGATACGATCGGCATCGACCTGGTCGCCATGTGCGTCAACGACGTGCTGGTGCAGGGCGCGGAGCCGCTGTTCTTCCTGGACTACTTCGCCACCGGCAAGCTGGACATCGACACCGCCGCGGCGGTCGTGGGCGGCATCGCCAATGGCTGCACCGAGGCCGGCTGCGCCCTGATCGGTGGTGAAACCGCTGAAATGCCCGACATGTATGCACCGGGCGAATACGACCTGGCCGGCTTCACCGTGGCCGCGGTGGAAAAGAGCGAACTGAAGGACGGTTCCAGCGTGGCCGCTGGCGACGTGCTGATCGGCATCGCCTCCTCCGGCCCGCACTCCAACGGCTACTCGCTGGTGCGCCGCATCTATGACCGCGCCGGTCGCCCGGCCGACCTGGAACTGGAAGGCGGCGTGAAGCTGGTCGACGCGCTGATGGCCCCCACCCGCCTGTACGTGAAGCCGATCCTGGCGCTGCTGAAGTCGCACGGTGAAGCCATCCATGGCATGGCCCACATTACCGGTGGCGGCCTGACCGAAAACATCATCCGCGTGGTGCCCGAAGGCCTCGGCCTGGAGATCCAGGCCTCGTCATGGACCCTGCCGCCGGTGTTCCAGTGGCTGCAGAAGGAAGGCGCGGTCGCGGACAGCGAAATGTGGCGCACCTTCAACTGCGGCATCGGCTTCGTGCTGATCGTGCCCGCCGACCAGGCCCAGGCCGTGTCTGCTGCGGTCAAGGCGCAGGGGCTGGACCACTGGACCATCGGCCAGGTGGTGCCGGCCACCGGCACCGAACGCGTCCGGATCGGCTGAAGCGAGACGTCAGGCATGGAAGCATCACGTCCCCCCGATCCGTCCGCGCCGTCGCTTTCGATGGAAGACGCCGGCCAGCTGCGCCTGCTGTCGATCTTCCATTACGTGGTCGGCGGCATAACCGCGCTGTTCTCGCTGTTTCCGCTGATCCACGTGGCCATCGGCATCGGTGTGATCACTGGTGCGATGCCCATGAACGACGCCAGCGGCAATCCGACCGATGACGGCCGGATGTTCGGCTGGATCTTCATCGTGATTGGCGGGCTGGTGATTCTGTGCGGGCTGACCCTGGGGGCGTTCATCGCCTACGCCGGGCGCTGCCTGGCCGCGCGCCGCCGGCATACGCTGTGCATGGTGGTGGCTGCGCTGTCATGCCTGTGCATGCCACTGGGCACGGTGCTGGGCGTGTTTACCCTGGTCGTGCTGCTGCGTCCGTCGGTGAAAGCCGCGTTCGACGCTCCCGCTTCCATTCAGCCCTGAGATCACCATGGCCGCCACGCCTCCCCCGCTCAATGCCCCGCGCGGCCCGGTGACGCCGCCGGGCGTCTGGGGTCCCATCCAGATCAACTCCCATCTGCACACGCTGAAGATTCTGTTCTACGTGCTGGGGGCCATCGAACTGTGCATTGCTGTTGTTCTGATTCCGGTCGCGTTTGCCGGTTATGCCGCCGAGAGCAACAGCATGAATCCGGGTGCGCAGCCGATGTTGCTGATCGCGCTGCTGCTCGCCGCCAGCCTGGTGTTCGCCTGCGTCGGTGCGCTCAGTTTCGTCGCGGCCAAGGCCATGGGCCAACGCCAGCGCCACCAGCTGTGCCTGATCGCTGCCGGCGTGTCGTGCCTTGCCGGTGCGCTGGGCATCGCGTTGGGCGTCTACGCCTTCATCGTGCTGCTCAAGCCGGAAGTGAAAACCGTCTTCGCACCGCCGGGGAGCACTGTCGTCGCATGACCGCCCGTATTGCCGTGCTGGCCTCCGGCCGAGGCAGCAATCTGCAGGCGATTGTCGATGCCATCGTCGCCGGCACGCTGGATGCAGAAGTGGTGGCCGTGCTGTCCGACAAGCCCGACGCATCGGCGTTGCTGAAAGTGAAACCAGAACGGCGCTGGGCGCGTTCACCGAAGGAATTCGCAGACCGCGCCGCGTTCGATCAGGCGCTGGGCGACGCGCTGGCCGGCTTTGCGCCGGACTGGATCGTCTGCGCCGGCTACATGCGCATTCTCGGCGAAGCCTTCGTGCAGCGCTTTGCTGGCCGCCTGATCAACATCCACCCTTCCCTGCTGCCCAGGTACAAGGGCCTGCATACCCACGCCCGTGCGCTGGAAGCCGGCGACGCCGAAGCCGGGGCCAGCGTGCACTTCGTGGTACCCGAACTGGATGCCGGCACGGTACTGGCCCAGGCGCATGTACCCGTGCACGCCGGTGATACCCCGGAGGTACTGGCCCAGCGCGTGCTGGCGGTGGAGCATCCGCTGCTGATTGCCAGCCTGCGCTGGCTGGTGGCCGGCCGCGTGGCTGAACGCCACGGTCAGCTCCAGGTGGACGGCCACCCCCTGTTCAGTCCGCTGCGCCTAGATTGCGCCGGAGAGCTGAACGCCTGGGTTCAGGCGCACACGCGCTGCTGACCTGGACACTGGCATCCTCCCCCCTCCTCCGTTTGTGCGCCCGCATGAGAACGTCCGCTTCCAAGGTGCTGTTCAAACCCGTGCTGATGCTCGGTGCACTGCTGTGCACAGTGGCCATTGCCGCCGCACAGGAGCCGCCGACCGCGCCTGAACCGCCGGCCGAACCTGCGCCGCCGATGCTACCAGCGCTGGCGTGGGAAGCACCGCCGCTGGAGCCGTTCACCGCCACCTACCAGGCCCTGTACAAGGGCAAGGAAGCCGGTGATGCCACCATGCGCGTGACCCACACCGGCGGCGACCAGTGGCGGGTGGACATGCAGGTAGTCGGCCGCCGCGGCTTTGCCAGCGTGCTGGGTTTGAACCTGGAGCAGAGCACCGTATTTGAGAAGCACGGCAACGTATACGTGCCACTCAGCCAGGCCACCGTACGTAAAGGCCTGTTCCTGGGCAAGAAGGTGACCGGCACCTACAACTGGCCGGCCGGTACCGCGCAGTGGACAGGCGATCTGAAAAAGGAACGCACCCAGCCGATTCCGCTGCAGCCGGGGGACCAGAGCGCGCTGCTGATCAATCTGGCCATCATGCGCGACGCCCGCCCGGGTGCGCAGATGCATTACCGCTACGTGGATGTCGGCCGCGTGCGCCAGCATGACTACCAGGCTGCACCCGAAACCGAGAACGTCCAGGTCGGCGAGCTGTCCTACAACGCGCTGCGGGTGTACCGCACCAACGGCGGCAACGATGAAACCATTCTCTGGGTCGCCAACGGAGTTCCTACCCCGGTGCGTATCCTGCAACGCGAAGACGGCGAAGATCGCATTGATCTGCGCCTGATTGAATACCAAGGAGTGTGAGCATGACCGTTCTCAACCGTCCCCTGACCTGGATCGCCGCAGGCGCGCTGGCCCTGACCAGCCTGCCGGCCATGGCGCTGCAGCCGTTCACCGCCGAGTACCAGGCCAACTACATGGGCGTGCAGGCTCCAGGCAAGATGACCCTGAGCAAGGTCGACGGCAACAAGTGGCAGTACAGCCTCAACGTCAGCAACCAGCTGGCCACGCTGAGCCAGAATACGGTCTTTGACGAGACCGGCGGCAAGCTGCGTCCGCTGACCAGCAACGACCGTTCGATGCTGCTGGTGAAGAAGCGCAACGTCGATGCCACGTATGACTGGGCCAGGAAGCAGGCCACCTGGAAGGGCGACATCAAGCCGGATCGTGCCGGCCCGGTGGCGCTGAAGAGTGGCGACATGGATGCGCTGCTGATCAACCTGGCCATCGCCCGCGACTTCGCTGATGGCAAGCCGCTGACCTACCGCATGGTTGACGAAGGCCGGGTCAAGTCGCTGAGCTACAAGACCGTGGGCAAGGAACAGGTTACCGTCGCCGGCAAGACCTACGACGCCACCAAGGTGTCGCGCGTGGACGGCAAGAAGGAGCAGATCGCGTGGGTAGTGAAGGAACTGCCGGTGCCGGTGCGGCTGCTGCAGCGTGAGGATGGCAAGGATGCGCTGGATCTGACCATCCGCAGCTTCAAATGATCAAATGCGTGCCGACCAACGGTCGGCACCTTAAAAAAAACGCCCGCATCGCGGGCGTTTTTTCATTCCGGCTTGGCCTCGCCAAACACCGTGCGGCAATCGACCCGGATCTGCTCGCCACTGCTGCGCCAGTAAAACGCCTTGCAGTGACGGTTGCCTTCGTCGGTCACCTTCACGCCTACCGCGTAGAACGCCTGCAGCACTTCCGTGCGACTGACGGTGCCATCACCGTTCCAGTCCATGTCCTGCTGTTCCAGGCCCTGGGTGATGGCGATGCCGGCGTACCAGGCGTAACCCAACCAGCCCAGCACCACCAGCACCAGGATCAGCAGCGCCTTGCGACGGCGGGTGAACTGGCCGCGCAGGATCATGCGGTACGCCGGATGGTGGCACCCAGCGCCGAGAGCTTCTCTTCGATGTTCTCGTAGCCACGGTCCAGGTGGTAGATGCGGTCGATGGTGGTGTCACCCTTGGCCATCAGGCCGGCCAGGATCAGCGACGCCGACGCGCGCAGGTCGGTGGCCATGACCGGTGCTCCGCTGAGCTGGTCGGAGCCGCGGACGATGGCGGTGTGGCCTTCGACCTGGATGTCCGCACCGAGGCGCAGCAGTTCGTTGACGTGCATGAAGCGGTTTTCGAAGATCGTTTCATTGATCACGCCCACGCCGTCTGCCACGCAGTTGAGCGCCATGAACTGCGCCTGCATGTCGGTGGGGAACGCCGGGTACGGCGCGGTGGTCAGGTTGACCGCACGCGGACGCTTGCCCTGCATGTCCAAGGTGATGCTGTCTTCGGTGGTCTCGATGGTCGCGCCCGCTTCCACCAGCTTGGCCAGCACGGCGTCCATGGTGTTCGGGCGCGCACGATTGACCGTGACCTTGCCACCGGTCATCGCCGCAGCCACCAGGAAGGTGCCGGTTTCGATGCGGTCAGGCAACACTTCATGACGCCCGCCGTTGAGGCGCTCAACGCCTTCGATCACCAGGCGGGTGGTGCCCAGCCCTTCGATCTTCGCGCCCAGCGCGATCAGGCAGTGCGCCAGGTCGGTCACTTCCGGCTCCATCGCACAGTTGTCGAGCACGGTGGTACCTTCGGCCAGCACCGCCGCCATCAGCACATTCTCGGTGCCGGTTACGCTGACCATGTCGAAGGTGAAGTGACCGCCCTTCAGACGCTTGGCATGGGCCTTGATGAAGCCGTTTTCGACGACGATTTCCGCACCCAGCGCCTGCAGGCCCTTGATGTGCTGGTCGACCGGGCGCGAACCGATCGCGCAGCCGCCGGGCAGCGACACTTCGGCCGCACCATGGCGGGCCAGCAGCGGGCCCAGCACCAGGATCGAGGCGCGCATGGTCTTGACCAGCTCATACGGGGCTACGTGCTGGTTGACCGTACGCGGGTCGACCACGATCGCGCTGCCGCGCGACAGCGTGCCCTGGTCGATGGTGACCTTGGCACCCAGCTCACCCAGCAGCTTCACCGTGGTCACCACGTCGTGCAGGTGGGGCACGTTGGTGATTTCCACCGGCGCATCGGCCAGCAGGGTGGCGCACAGGATGGGGAGAACGGCGTTCTTGGCGCCGGAAATGTTCACTTCACCGTGCAGCGGCGCGCCGCCGGTCACTACGATCTTGGCCATGGAACCTACAGAAATTCAGGGGAAAAAAGGAACCGGGGTAGAAGCCGACCGTTGGTCGGCTTACCGATTGACTTCAGCCGGCGTCACCGTCTTCAGCGCCAGCGCGTGGATCGCCCCGCCCATCAGGTCACCCAGCGTGGCATAGACCATGCGATGGCGGGCCAACGGCAGCTTGCCGGCAAAGGCCTCGCAGACCACGGTGGCCTCGAAATGCACGCCGTCATCACCCTGCACGTCGGCGCGGGAGCCCGGCAGGCCGGTTTCGATCAGATTGCGGATGGTCTCGGCGTCCAACGGGCTTTCCTAATAAAATGTGCGCTCATTCTACTCTGACGCGTGGCACCCGCATGGCTGTATCGCCCCTGCCCCCTCAATCCACCGATCCGTCCGCCCTGGTGGCCAGCGGCCGCCGGGTGTTCGAGATCGAGCGCGACGCCCTGGCCGCTGTCGCCGACCGCCTTGGCGATGCCTTCAGCCGGGCCTGCCAGCTGGTGCTGGCCAGCCGCGGCCGCGTGGTGGCGACCGGCATGGGCAAATCCGGCCATGTGGCCCGCAAGATCGCCGCCACCCTGGCCTCGACCGGCACGCCGGCCTTCTATGTCCATCCCGGTGAGGCCGGCCACGGCGACCTGGGCATGATCACCGAGGACGACGTGGTGCTGGCGCTGTCCTATTCGGGCGAGTCCGACGAGGTGCTGATGCTGCTGCCGGTGCTCAAGCGCCAGGGCAACCGGCTGATCGCCATGACCGGCCGTCCCGGCTCCAACCTGGCCCAAGCCGCCGATGTCCATCTGGATGTGAGTGTGCCGGCCGAGGCCTGCCCGCTGGCCCTGGCCCCGACTTCCAGCACCACCGCGTCGCTGGCCATGGGCGATGCCCTGGCCGTGGCGCTGCTGGACGCGCGGGGTTTCACCGCCGACGACTTCGCCCGCTCGCATCCGGCCGGCAGCCTCGGCCGCCGGCTGCTGCTGCATATCACCGACGTCATGCACAGCGGCGACGAACTGCCCTGCGTGGGCGAGGACGCCAGCCTGAGCCAGGCCTTGGTGGAGATGAGCCGCAAGCGACTGGGGATGACCGCCGTGGTTGACGCCGACCAGCGTCTGGTCGGCCTGTTCACCGACGGCGACCTGCGCCGCGCCCTGGACAGCGACCTGGACGTTCGCAGCGCGCGCATCGTCGACGTGATGACCCGCAAGCCGCGTACCATCGGGGCGGACCAGCTGGCCGTGGAAGCGGCACGGCTGATGGAAACCCACCAGATCAACGGCCTGATCGTGGTCGACCCGGAAGGGCGGGCCGTGGGCGCTCTGAACATTCATGACCTGTTGCGGGCCCGGGTGGTTTAAACCACAGTGACCGTCCTCCATTCAGCTGACCTGCTTCCCTGATGCCCTATTCCCCGCTGCCCGCTTTCCCGTCCCACCTGCACGCCGCCGCCGGTCGCATCCGGCTGGCCTGCTTCGACGTGGACGGTACGCTCACCGACGGTCGGCTCTACTACGACCGTGACGGCAACGAGAGCAAGGCATATTACGTGCAGGACGGACTGGGCCTGAAACTGCTGCAGCAGCACGGTATCCACCCCGTGCTGATCACCGCGCGCAACAGCCTGTCCGCGCTCAAGCGCGGGGCTGACCTGGGCATCGACACCCAGATCGCGGTCGGCGACAAGCTGGCCAGCGTGCGCCTGCTGTGCGAACAGCATGGCATCGGCCTGGACCAGGTCGCCTTCATGGGCGATGACCTGCCCGACCTTGCCCCGCTGTGCGCGGTGGGCCTGGCCGTCGCTCCCGCCAACGCCCACCCGTGGATCGCCGAGCGCGTGCACTGGCAGACC
>NZ_RHPP01000063.1 GCF_003935715.1 Stenotrophomonas sp. 278
ACAGCGGTAGCGACCGGCGCGGCGGCCAGGCCGCCGCTAGCTACGTTTCCCGGGCCCGGAACCACCTCCGTGTCGTTGCCGGCATCGCGGGGAACCGGCGGCACCGCGGCTGCCGGCCGGAACGCCAGCATGCGCAGCACCGCCATTTCAAAGCCGGCGCGGGGGCTGGGAGCCAGGTACAGGTCACGGCGGCCGCTCAGGGCCATCTGGTACCAGAGCTGCACCACTTCCGGGCGCAGCCGCTGGGCAAAGCCCACCGCATCAATGCCTTCGCCATCGGCGGCTGCGCCGGGCACCAGTTGCTGCACCTGGATGCGGTGCAGGCCTTCGGCCAGGGCTTCCAGCACGCCGCTCCAGTCCGGCGAGAACTCGGCCAGCGCCGACACTACCTGCAGCAGGCGCGGGCCGTCGCCTTCGGCGAGGGCGTCAAGCATGGCCGCTACCTGGGTCCGGTCCACCGTGCCCAGCATGGTACGGACCACATCGTCGCGCAGTGCGCCGCCAGCGTAGGCAATGGCCTGGTCCAGCAGCGACAGGCCGTCACGCAGGCTGCCGTCGGCGGCTTTGGCCAGCTGCACGATGGCACTGGGGTCGGATTCGATCTCCTCGGCCGCCAGGATGCGGGTCATCTGGCCCTGGATCTGCTCTTCGTCCAGCCGCTTCAGGTTGAACTGCAGGCAGCGCGAGAGCACCGTCACCGGCAGCTTCTGCGGGTCCGTCGTGGCCAGCAGGAACTTCACGTGTTCAGGCGGCTCTTCCAGCGTCTTCAGCAGCGCATTGAACGCCGCCTTGGACAGCATGTGCACTTCGTCGATCAGATAGACCTTGAACTTGCCGCGCGAGGGCATGTACTGGGCGTTTTCGATGACCTCGCGGACATCGTCCACACCGGTATTGGACGCGGCGTCGATTTCCAGCAGGTCGATGTAGCGGCCTGAATCGATGTCCAGGCAGGCCGGGCACTGGCCGCACGGATCAGCACTGGTGCCCTGCTCGCAGTTCAGCGACTTGGCGAAGATACGCGCGATGGTGGTCTTGCCGACCCCGCGGGTACCGGTAAACAGAAACGCATGGTGCACCCGGCCGCTGTCCAGCGCATTGCTGAGCGCACGGACCACGTGTTCCTGGCCCACCAGCTCGGCAAAACGCTTCGGACGCCACTTGCGGGCAAGGACGAGATAGGACATCAGGCCACCGTCTTCATCGGGACGTCCATTGTGCCATGCCTGTCCAGTCCCTCCGGTCCTGTGTGAAGACGCTTGTGCCCGACGCATTCCCCGGCTAGAATCTGCGCCCCTGCAGCGGGTTTGCCGCAGGTCCGGAGAGGTGTCCGAGTGGTTGAAGGAGCACGCCTGGAAAGTGTGTAAGCGTCTAAACCGCGCTTCGGGGGTTCGAATCCCCCTCTCTCCGCCAGACAAACGCAAAAAGGCCGCCTTCGGGCGGCCTTTTCGCGTTTGCCCGGCGGAGAGAGGGGGATAAAAGGTTTAGCGGCAACGCCCGGGCGCGTGGCGACGCGTTCTTCAACCCGGCGCGTCCTTGCTACTACGGCGCGGAGCGAATCCGGACAGCCGAATGGCTGGCCCCTGCGCTTGCGCAGGGGCGGGGGCCATGGATGGGCCCCGCAATCCCCGGAAAACGATGCGGCCATCATGGCTCCACATTCGACCACGTAGAGCCACGCCCTGCGTGGCTGCTCTTCGCTTGACCCGACACCGCGCAGCCACGCAGGGCGTGGCTCTACACTATCGATCCCACGCCTCATCAATGGGCCCATGCCCGACTGCTGCGGCTGCAGATACCGTTGCGCGCCACACCTCAGGAAATGTAGAGACGCGCCATGCGCGTCTGCGGACGACCCGATATTCCGATGACACGCATGGCGTGTCACTACGCTCACAGACCCACAATCTCCGTGGTCACCTCCAACTCACCGTTCGCCTCCCTGAACATTCCGAGCTTTTCGCCCCGGCGAGCCCCTTCAACTGACGCGATATAGAGCCCCAGCGCCTGCCTGAAGACATCCGTCATGGTGATCTGCTTGGACAGCGCGATCTCGTCCATGACGGCCTTCAGCTCGTCCGGTATCTCGACGTTGACGCGTGTGGACATGCATTCCTCCTGATGATTCGCAAGAAGATGTATCGACCAAGTACCGGCACGCAAGTTACGGTGTCGCCATTCGCCCGGATCGAGCAGCAGGTGCATGACTACCTTCCGCCCTTACCGCCACAACGACGCCACCCACTGCCTGCACGTCTTCGACAGCAACACGCCGCGTTTCTTCGGCCCGCATGAGCGCTCTGGATTCGTCGGCTTCCTGCAGGAACCCCAGCGCCCGCAGGATTACGTCGTGGTGGAACGCGACGGCGAGATCGTCGCCTGCGGCGGCCTCGCCAGTCTGGATGAGGAAACCGCCGGCTTCGTCTGGGGCATGGTGGATCAGCGCCTGCATCGCCAGGGCGTCGGCAAGGCGCTTGCCTTGGCGCGTATTGAACAGGCGCAGGCGATGGGCAAGCGCCGGCTGACCTTGAACACCAGTCAGCATGTGCAGACGTTCTATGCAGGGCTGGGGTTTGCCGTCGTCAATGTGGTTGCCGACGGCCATGGCCCGGGATTGGACGCGGTAGAGATGGTGCTGGCGTTGCCTGACCGTGTGTAGTCCGGCACCGCGAAGCCACGCAGGGCGTGGCTCTACGGTCAATTGAACAGGGCGTTCAACGCGGCGTAACTTGGCGGGGTTGCCGGCATGGCCAGCGCGTCATTGAACATCGCCCGGGTTGCCGTCTCCACCGCGCTCCACGCATGCGCGTACAACGCCGGTCCGGCACTGAGGCGGCGTACACTCGCGGCCAGCAGTTCTGCATGCGTGCCGATACCTGGCAGCCACATGATGTTGAGTGGCAATGAAATTCCTGCGACTACGGCGGCAATGTCGGCAGGCTCCTTCAAGCCGGGTACGAAAGCGCCATCGGCACCCGCTGCGGCATACGCCTGCAGACGCTCCACGCTCATATCAATCGCCGCCTGCCCTTCAGCGAGGCCGCGCAGATATACATCGGTGCGCGCGTTGATGAACAACGGACGACCGGCAAGTGCAGCGCGGATCGCGGTGATCTTCTCGGCCAGCAACGCAGGCGCACCGGTGCCGTCTTCGAGGTTGATGCCGACTGCGCCGAGTTCGGCCAGCGCACTTGCCAGGTCCGCTACCTGCTGTGGGTCATCACTGTAGCCGTCTTCGATATCGACGGTGATCGGGATCGAGGTGGCACGCACGATTTCAGCAACACGCTGCAGCAGCGCCGTCCGTGGCAAGGCGCTGCCATCGGCGTAGCCGCACGACCAGGCCATGGCGGCGCTGGTGGTCCCGACCGCCTGCGCGCCCTGCTCCTGCGCGAGACGGGCGCTGCCGGCGTCCCAGGCGTTGGGGAGAACCAGCAGGGTGTCAGTGTTGTGGAGTTCGGCGAAGCGGGCGTGCAGGTGGCTCATGACCGGGGCCTCGGGGTGGGAAGCGTCAGTGTGCGCTTTCCGCAGCGAGCGCGCTGGCCGGATTCGGACATCAATAGGACGCGGCGTCCGTACCCTTCACGCCCCCCTGCCGCAATCCTTGAGGGGGTAGAAACACGGACTCCGGCACGGCCTCGAAACGTACCGCGCGAGCGCGCATGCCGCGCTCCTGGCCACGGCTGCCTACCCTGCCGCGATAGCCCAGCAGCAGGCCCGTAGCCGTGTCCACCCACAGCGTTCCGGTGGTGGTGCCGTCGGGCCCTTTGGCCTTGTCATAACGCCAGCCGGCGGCCAGACGCCCGTCGATGAATTCGCCCGGAGCAGGGACGCAACGTCCGCCGATGGTCCGGCACGGGGCGGTTGGGTCGTACCAGTACGGTCCGCTGGCGTCCGCCACCGGCAGAACGTAGTTCCCCCGTTCGCTGACCAGCCACGCCCGGCCGCCTCGGCCGCCGGTGGTCAGCCACGCATCGGGCGCATGTTCTCCCCGGAAATCAATACGGATGGCAGCCCCCCGAAGCTGCAGCTCCACCTCCACATGGTCGTCCGCGCCGGGAGCCAGTGCGCCCACCCCATACGCACGGGCGAGCATGCGCGCCTGCGGAGGCTCGGGTGGCCCCTCCTCCTCCGCGAGCGCAGCGGAGGAACCCGACAGCGAAAGCAGCGCCAGCAGCGTGGTCAGGTACACGTCAACGCGCCAGATTGTCACGGTTATGCACAGGGCTTTGCATGCGCACGATCGCATACGACTCGATGGGCATGCGACGATGCCCGGTTATCGGATCTTCCAACATCATGGACGCTGGACGGTAGCTTTCGCCGCTGCTGACCAGGTCGGACATGCCCGCAATCACCCGGTCGGCAAATGGCACGATCATGGGCATCGGATAGGTGACCTTTATCTTGAGAATATTGGCGTCCTGCAGGCTGACACCGCTGCTGCCCACCCTTGCGTCACGGAACGCCAGGTTGTCATTGGGCAGCGCGTAGCGCCCATCGTATTGCCGCTCGCGGAACTCGTTGAAGGCTGCGCGACCAGGAGAAATGACTTCGATCCTTGGCGCGAGCAGTGGGTTCTTCCACAACAGTTCCACCTTGGCGCGCGCAGCGATGGCACCGGCGGCATCGGGCGACGTCGCATACAACGGTGCCATCGCCATCTCCAGCGCGCTGCGCATTTCTGCATGGTCCACCCCGCTCACGGCACCGGCGCGCGCCGCCTGGAAGGTGGCGAAATCAAGCAGCGACTTGGCGCGGTAGATCAGTACGAACTGGAAAATGACCAGAAGCAGGAAGATGAAAGCCGGTACCACGATGCAGAACTCCAGCAGCGACTGACCACGCTGCGGACGGGCGAACGCAGGCGAGCGCTTCATGCGCTGAACTCCCTGAAAGTAAGCGTTTGATGCAGCACCGGTGCAATGCGCTGCAGGCTTCCCGCCGGCATCTCAAGCGTGGACCGCGCACCGCGGCACCCGGCAGCCCGCCATGGCGCGACGGCACCGCGCCAGCCCATCACCCGGTGCTGCTCATCGAGAAAAAGCAGATCCAGCGGGTAACCCATACCGAGCGTGTGGACACTGGCGCATGGCGTAATGAGCATTCCCTGCCCCGACTGGAGGGGTGGGCGCAACAGCAAGCCGCGCAGTCGCTGGTGCCAGTGTGTGGCCTGCCACACGCAGTGCAGGAGCGGCTCGTTGTCGCGATAGAGCGCACACGTCTTCATCCAACCCTCCTCACAGGATCCCCTGCTGCTTCATCTGCAGATAGATGAAATAGGCCAGCACGACGAAAATAAGCGGGAAGAAGAACAACACCAGCGGCAGCATCATCTTGACTGGAGCTTCCAGCGCGAGCTTCTCCGCCCTCAGGAAGCGCTCCTCACGGCGCTGCATCGCCTGCGCCCGCAGCGTATCGCTCAGGCTGGCACCGACCCGATCGGCCTGGATAAGCGCGCTGGTGAAGTTGGTCACCTGGGAGATATCGGCGCGATCGGACATTCTTCTCAGGGCCTCGGCCCGTGGCAGACCTGCGCGCAGGTCGCGCAGCATGCGCGAGAATTCCTGCGACAACGGACCCGGCGGTCCCTTGTCAACGGACTGTTCAATGGCACCGGTGATGTTCAAGCCGGCCTCCACTGCCATGGTGATGAAATCCAGAAAAACGGGAAGATCACGCACCACGTGTTTGGCGCGCGCCTTGCGCCGCTCACCCAGCCATAGCGTGGGATACATCCAGCCCAGTGGTGCGCCGAAGGCGACGCACATCAACACTGCGCCCAGGCTGAACCTGCCCAGCAGGGCCGTGCCGACCAGCAGGAACAGACTGACCGCCGCAGCCGACACAATGCGCGTACCGTAAAGCTCCTCGGCGGTCAGGACGAAGTCCTGACCGGCCGACTGCAGGCTGCGGTGCGCACGCTCCATCTGTGCGGATGAGAGTCGTGGCCCTACCACGCGGGTGGCCACGGTCACCAACGGCCAAAGCAGACGCAGAGCAACGGGCAGCGGGTCCTGGTAGTTGCGCTGGTCAACCTCCACCCACCGCAGCAGCCCACGCAGGGCATAGGCCAGCAGGCCTACGGCCGCTGCGGCGCAAAGTGCGACAAAGGCGAGCATGAAGTTCATATGTCGATCGTCATGATCTTGCGACACATGCGGTAGCCCAGGTACTCCAGCACCACCATCAGCGCGATCACACACCAGCCGAGGAAACTGTGGAACATGGGGCTCATGGTCTCCGGGTAGAACAGCACCAGAAAGCCGACCAGTCCGGCAGGCAGCATCGCCATGACGATGCCCTGCAGGCGCCCCTGGGCGGTGAGCGCCTTGACCTTGCCTTCCATGATCAGTTTGCGGCGCAACGTTTCTGCCAGGGTGGACAGACTCTCCGCCAGGTTGCCGCCCACTTCGCGCGAGATGCTCACCGCTGCCACGAACAGCTTCACGTCGGCGATTGGTACGCGGGCGGCGAAATTGTCCAGCGCCTGCTCGGTGCGCACACCCATGTGCTGCTCGCGCAGCACCAGCGCCAGCTCCTGCGCCAGGGGGGGCTGGCCGTCCTGGGCCAGCGCCTCCAGAGCCGGGTTGAACCCAACACCGGCTTTCAGGCTACCTGCCAGCATCAGCAGCCCATCCGGCAGCTGCTGCTGTATCTGATCCAGGCGACGCTGCTTCAACCACAGGTACACCTTTCGCGGTGCCACCGCCAACGCCACCAACGCAATGGCCGGCAGCAGGAGATTACCCCCGGAGACCACCCACAGCAGCACCGGGACCAGCGCCAGTACGAATGCGTTGGCGCGGAACAGTACACGGGCATCCACGAACAGGAACATGTCGGCGAGGTTGATCCTCGCCTGGTCCATGAAGTTGGCCCGGTATCGATCCATGAAGCCCGTGCTGGCGCGTGCCAGCAGCAGTACCGATACGGTCACACAGCCAAAGCACAGCAGCCCTACCAGCCAGATGTCATTCATGCAGCCGCGCTCCGTTACGGAAGATGTCCAGGTCCACGGGGACGCCGCGCTCGGCCAGCTCCTCGTAGAACTCGGGCACCGCGCCGGTGGCCAGGAACTCGCCAACCACCTTGCCGTCACGGCCCGCGGTGGAGCGTGCCTTGAACAGGAACACATCCTGCAGCTGGATGGTTCCACTTTCCATGCCGGTCAGCTCGGTGATGTGGCTGACTTTGCGCGAGCCGCAGGGGAAGCGTTTCTGGTGCACGATCAGGTCCACCGCCGAGGATATCTGTTCGCGCACGACGGTCATCGGCAGCTCCATGCCGGCCATCATCACCATCACCTCGATGCGTGACAGCGCTTCGCGCGGGTTGTTGGCATGGGCCGTGGTGAGCGAACCCTCATGCCCGGTATTCATCGCCTGCAGCATGTCCAGCGCTTCGCCACCACGGCACTCGCCCACCACGATGCGATCCGGTCGCATGCGCAGTGCGTTGCGGACCAGGTCGCGGATGGAGATGTGCCCCTTGCCCTCCATGTTCGGAGGCCGGGCTTCCAGCGCCACCAGGTTGGGCTGCACCAGCTTCAGCTCGGCCGCGTCCTCGATGGTGACGATGCGATCGGTGTCCGGAATGAAGTTGGAGAGGATGTTGAGCAGGGTTGTCTTGCCCGAGCCGGTTCCGCCGGTGACCACGATGTTGCGGCGCTCGCGCACGGCGACGGTGAGGAACTCGAGCATCGGCGGGCTGAGCGAGCCGAAGGTGAGCAGGTCACGACCTTCCAGCTTGCGCTTGGCGAACTTTCGAATGCTGATGCTCGGGCCGCGTAGCGCCACCGGCGGGATGATGGCGTTGACACGGGACCCGTCCTTGAGCCGCGCGTCGACCATGGGCGAGCTCTCGTCGATGCGCCGGCCCAACGGGGTGACGATGCGTTCGATGGCCGAGAGGACGGCGCGGTCGCTTGTGAAGAAGATCGGCGAGCGTTCGATGCGGCCCGCGCGCTCAATGAAGATCTGGTCGTGCGCATTGACCATGATTTCAGTCACGGTGGCATCGTCGATCAGGTCCTCCAGCGGACCCAGACCGATTGCTTCGTCCAGTACCTCCTTGGCGAGTCGACGCGGGTTGATGGTCTTGGGCAGGTCGGAAAACTCGCGCTGCATGACCTCGTCGATCAGGCTGATGGTGGCGGCGCGGAGCGATTCGTCGTCCATGCTGCGCACGTCGAGCCGGCGCAGGTCCATCTGCTTGACCAGTGCCGCATGCACCCGTGCGCGATAGACGCTCATGTCAGGCGGCAGCTGCTCGGGACGCGCCAGCTGCTGGTCGGGTATCGGGACGTTGACCGGCAGCTCCGTTTTTCCCGCGCCGGCAGGCGCGGATGCAGGGGCCGCAGGGACGTCAGCGTTGAAATCGGCTGCACTCGTCGTCGCGGTCACGGCAGGCGGGTCATCGTCGACAACCTGCAGCAGATAGTCGCCGATCTGCACACGGTCACGGCTGTTCAACGGCCCACGGCTGCCCTGCACTTTCTCGCCATTCACCAGGATCTGAGAGCGTGCACCGAGGCTTTCGATGAAGATTCCCCCGTCCTCGCGCTTCAGCGCTGCGTGGCGCTGCGCGATGCTCCAGCCCTGCAGGATCACAAGATTGTCGTCGCCGCGGCCAATGCCGCATTCGCGATGCAGGCAGCGCACGCGGCGCTGGTCACGGTTCGGCGTCTGGATGAGTATGTTGAACATGGCGGGCCCGGCTACTGCACGTAGGATCGATTGCGGCCAGGGATGACCTCACGGCCGCGTTCTTCGATCTGACGCGCGCGTTCGAGCCCTTCCAGGTTTTCCGACGAGTCCGGCGTGATGATCCGCGGAGTGACGAACATCACCAGTTCGGTTCGATTGCCACGGAATCCGTCTGACCGGAACAGTTTGCCCAGAATCGGAATGTCACCCAGCAGCGGAAGCTTCTGTGCGTCCTGCTGGGCACTGGAGTCGATCAGCCCGGAAATCACGATGGTCTGACCAGCCCGCACGTTGATTTCCGACTCGGTGCGACGGGTGGTGAACCCGGGCACGCCCTGCACGGATACGGTGGGGTCGACGCGGCTGACCTCGGCCAGGATGCGCGTGGAGATGTCCTGGTCGAGATTCACCAGCGGCTCGATGTCCAGCTTGATGCCGTATTCCTTGAAATCGACGGTGACCTGGCCGAAGCCCTGTGGAATCGGAATGGGAACTTCACCACCGACCAGGAACTTGGCCTGTCCACCGCTGCGCGCGCTCAGCTGTGGCGACGCCAGCAGGAACGCCTTCCCGTCATTCATCAACAGGTTGATGACCGAGCCGATCTGGGTAGCGATGCCGAAGAACGACTGGGTGCCGCGCAACCGGTTGGGCAGCAGTACGCCATTGGCGGGACTTTCGGCCGGATTGATCCGGTAGTAGTCGTTGTTGGTGAAATCCTTCACCACCCCGGCGACCGGGCCCCGGATCACGTTGTCCCACTGGATACCGAGTTCTTCCAGCGCGTTGCTGTCGAACTCCATGATCTTCACGTCCATCTGTACCATCGGACGCATGCCCACCGGGTCGGCGGTGGTGAAATCAAGCACGGTCGGATAGATCTTCTTGATCGCCTCGATCCGGCTGGCGATGCCTGGATTGATGTCCTGCCCGGTGATGACCACGCGGTCGGCTACGGCATGCACGCGGATCTTCTCCACATCGGCGAGCAGCGTGCGCACGGTCTCCACCAGACCCAGCGCGTCATTCTCCGAAATATCCACCGGCACCTGCAGCTGCCGTCCATCCTGCAGCCACAGATGCACGGTTGTGCTGCCGGCCTTGGTCCCCATCATCAGCAGTTCGCGCTTGCCGATGTTGTTGACTTCCAGCATTTCGCCGCTGCCAATTGCGACCCGCTTGAGCGGGCTGGGCAGCGTGTAGACACTGGCCTGCCCCACGTAAACGCGGGCGCGCGAGGGAAGTGGCAGCGCCGGTGCTGCACCGGCTGCACGCTGGTAGGCCGGATTCTCCACAGGCGTGGGAAACGCGGATTGTCCGCCAGGCACGGGGGCCTGATTGCCCGCAGGGGGCACACTGGGGGCGGTCTCGGTGCGTGGTGCAACCGCCACAGGAACCGGCGTCAGCGTGGTTCCTGCATTCTGTGCCTGCGCGGCGAACGCGCCGATACCGGCCGTCACCCACAGGGTGCGGCGAATTCCATTAATGCAACGCATGCGTCAACCCTTTCCCCCAATGATGAATTCCACTTCCGCACCTGCGCCGCCCGACGGTTGCCGGGAGGTGCCGAGCAGTTCCTTCTGCGTCATGCCTTCGAGGCCGAACGCATCACGGTCTTCCACCTGCCGCAGCATCACCCGCATCGAGCCTGCCTTGGCGGCCACGGTCAGACGCTGCGCCTGCTGCGGCGTGAGCTCCAGGGTGATGTTGGAATAGCCCTGGTCCTCATCTGCCACCGGGGTTTCACCGACGCGGTTGCCAGTGGCCAGCACGTTGACGTCTTCCAGAAGGGGCAGCACGCGTGCACCTGTCTGCTCCTGTTCGACGGTCAGCAGGATGTCAACGTGGTCGCCTGGCGCGATCATGCCGGAGATGGAGTTGGTCTCATCCACCTGCAGCGTGTAGCCGACGTTGCCCTTGCCGATCACCCGCGAGAACTGGTCATACAGAGGCACCAGCGCGCTCGCTCCGAGCGGCGCTCCCTCCCGCACCGGCGCGCGCAGCATGCGTCCGCTGTACTCGTTGACATTGTCAGGCGTGACGACGTCGGCAGGCGGCAGATCAGCAGGCACCTCACGCACGGCGAGGTCGGATATCGTCACGATGGCACCCGGCTCCATGTCGGCTTTGGGCACCGCCACCTGCACCGTCTCCACCGGCGCGGCCGTGCGCTCGATCACGGCGCGTTGCACGTAGCGCACGGCGACAAGCGCGGCGACCAGGCCGAGCACCAGGGCCACGACGATGAACATGACATTACGATTGGCTCTGAACGGCACGGCCTTCATACGATTCCCATCGACAACATGTAGGTGAAGCCCTGATAGGCCTTGCGCAGCGCGTCGATCAGCTCGAGCACGATGTTCGGTTCGGCCACGAGGACAAGTACGCCAAGCGTGGCCACCACGGCATACTCGACAAGGGCGGCACCGCGTTGTCGGCGAAGAGAGGCAGGAACGGGCTTTCTCATGACAGGCATCTCAGGGCTGGGTCTGGTTGACGACGATCGAGGTGACCTGGTCATACCGGTGGAAGGTCAGGGTCATGTCCTGGCTGCCCTTGCTGTAGCGCGCCACGCACTGCCTGGCGATCATCGAGCAGGGGCTGCCGCCGGTGTCTCGCTTCCACCCCTTTCCCGGCAGTCGGCTGGCGTAGAAGGCTTCGCTCTGGAAAGGCGACAGTGGGCTTTCCATTGTCAGCGTCCGTCCGGGGGTGTCGAGGTAGGTGATGTCGTTGACCACCTGTGTGCCGGAGGGCTTGAGGAAGTCCGCACCGGCTGCGGCCTTCGGCTTCTGGTCGAGCATCCGCACGATACCGATCTGGGCCTGGCTGCCACGCCCCTTGGCGGACACTTCCACGGTGATGTAGTGCTCGCCTTGCGCATGACCCACGACCGTTTTCCCCGCCAGCTCGTTCACCACCACCTGGCCGGGCCACTGGCGGGTGTAGAACGCGACCACCTCTGCGCTGGACCGGGTCGATGTGAAGCGGGACACCCGCATGGGAATGCCGTTGTAGATCATGTCCTTGGACACCCACTCGCTTTCGACGTTTTCAGGCTCGGCGACCTCGGGCCAGGCGGCCGCGCCTGCGGCACCAGCCGTGAATGCCAGCGCCACCGTCAGTGACCAGCAGATATCAGCGCGACGGTGCATAGGCGGGCAACTTGTCCATGGGCACCACGTCAGGCGCGATGTAACCCGGTTCCAGCTTGCTCAGGGTGCCGACCATGGGCAACATGGAGAGGCCATCAAAGGCCGTGGCGATGCCTGCCATGTGGCCGGTCGGAACCATGGGCTTGACCTGCGCCATCACCGAGCGCGACGAGGCTCCTTTCAACCCGGAACCCGCTGCGTTCCATGGGTCGGCCAGCACCACGTGCGTGGCCTGGAACTGCAGCCCCAGCGCGTCGAACGGTTCAAGAAACGCAAGCGACCGGCCGTCGCTTCCCTTCAGGTCCTGGACGTCAAGGCGCAGCGTCGCCGTGGTGAGACCGTTCCGGTTGGGAGGAAAACCACCGAACATCGCGGTGACGTCGCCGATCTTGTCCATCATGCCTCCCGGCGAGCTGCTGCTGTATCGGGTCAGGGCGAGATCGCCCCGGCGCACCAGGGGACGGTTGGAGAAGGTATTCATGAACACCTCGCCGACCGCTGCGTCGCGTGCACCGTTACCCGCACGACTGACGATGCGGTCGTCGGCACGGCCAAAATAGCGGTCCACCGCCAGGTCGCGCTGGCGTGCGGTGGGCGGAAGCGCGTAATTGGGCGAGACCGTTGCTTCCCACGCGATGGCACGCGCCGCCTGCTGCGTGGCTTGGCGCGCGTGGATGTACTTGGCAAGGATGGGAACAAGAAGAAACAGCGGCACCAGCACGGCGCAGAGCACCGCCACTTCGGTCAGGCTCTGGCCGCGCTGCAGTCGACGGTAACCCTGGTGTGGATGCAGGTGCATGCGGTCTCCCTTTTCACTGCCCGATGCTGTCCGCGCGCGGTGCTTCCAGCGCTCTGCGGTCGAAAGGTTTGCCCACGGTCATGCGCTGGGTGGTAAGACGTACGCCGTTGCCATCGATTGGCTCGCGCTCAAGCACGATCAGGTCGCGGCTGGGCCGGTGATCATTCATGGCACCCGGGGTGAATCCCCAGTCGCCGCCGGCCGACCACACGCACTGGCGGACCTTGCCCCCGTCTTCGCTCCAGTCATTGCAGGGCTGGCCCGCCACGGTGCGCTTCCCTGCGCCGCGCCAGCCGGGCGCGGCTTCCGATTCACCGGGCTCGGCGGCGTAGCGCGTCAGTGCCTGCGCATCGGAGGGCGATTCGCTGCGCTCGCCGGTGGCCAGATCCACCTGCACGATCGATGACGCGTTCTGGACTTCCTGCATGCCGGTCACTTCCAGCCGGAACTGACATGACGGCGCGGCTCCATCAGCCGCCAGTCGCCACTGTCGCGTGCGAAATACCTCTTCGTCGCTGGAGATCCAGACTTCATAACGCGTGGTACCCAGTCTTGCCACGTCTTCGGGTGAAAGCGCGCGCGTGGGCATGCCCGCTGCCTCGCAGCCGGCCAGCGCCTGCTGGTAGCTGCTGCGTTCCACATTGGCCCCGTTGAGCCAGGTCTCGGCGGTCTGGTCCAGGTGGATGGGCGGCACGTTGCCTGACGCAGCGGGCGCGTCGTCAACTGCGGCTTCGGTATTCCCGCCACAGGCAGTGAGCAGTGCACCCAGCACGATGACCATCGGACGATGCAGCAGGGTCGAGCTCATGGCATCACCGCTCCAGCCGAGGCCAGCGCCGCCTTGGTGGCTGCATCGGTCTTCACCAGCCGTGCCTGCCAGTAGGGACTGAAAAGGTTGCCCGTTTCGCGCCGGCGGTCGTCGCGGCTGAACATGCGCAGCTGTACCGGACGATCAAAGAACACCTGAGCCGAGGAAACTGCAGCGATCTTGTTGTTGAGCATGTTGTCGGGGAGATCCATTTGCGAACCGGCGGGTGCACCGATGCCGGTGGATGAGGACGTACGCGCCGTGGTGCCGGCGGTTTCGGCGTAGATCGTGAATACCGGGCCGACCTTGTCACGATCCGCGTCCCTGTCGGCATACGGCTGAAGCGCCTGTCCCGTCTTGACGTCGTGGTAGTCGCGCAGGCCGTTGTAGCCGGTAAAGAAGGCCTGGCGATGCTGGCCACCGGCCAGGCGCACGTTCGCATCCTGGCTTCGGTCAACCAGCCACGCGGCACCGCGATTTCGGCGTACCGCCTCGCCGTAGGGGCGGTAGCGCTTGCGATCCCAGTCCGAGTACCAGCCCTGGCCATTGCCGAATCCATTGAGGAATCGCTGGTTGCGGTAGTTGGGCACCGCCTGCGCTCCCCCCCAGCCTACCGGGATGTCGATTTCGAAGAAGAAGAAATCGAGCTCCACTGCCATGGTGTCCAGGGCCGCCCAGCGGTTGTAGTCGACCATGTCGGTGCCGCCGGACTGCACGAAGAAACCAAGGAAGTCACTGCTGCGGTTCGCGCTGAAGCCATCGCGCGACTGCATCACCACGTTCCGGAAGCGGTCAGCGCCCTGACGTTGCGCGGGGGTGCCGCCCATGCTGGTCCGAGGGATGTTGTGACGCTGAAGCAGCCGGTTCTCGGCGGTAGCCAGCTGCGTACCCAGCACGGCTGTGCCAATGGTGCCGAGGTCGGCCCCGGGTGAGTTCCGTCTGAGTACGTCCCTCGCAATGGTGTAGCTGTCGACCCGCGAGACACCTTCGATGACCAGCTGCGCGGAAGCTGCAAACATCATGTTGAGCTTGTCGAGCGCGGTGACGGCCAGCTGCGCCGCCGGCTGGAAGGTCCGGCGCGTGGACTTGAGAATTCCTTCGGCCACCTTGAACGCACCGGACAATGCCTTGAAAACCACTCCGATGTAGGGAATGGCCGACAGTACGTCCAGCGTGGTGCGGATGACGATGGACGTGGTGTGCATCTGGTTCAGCCAGGAATACAGGCTGATGGTCTGCGCGATGGCCACCTCGTTGGCGACCCGGGCCCGGTTCATGTACGCCGCGTAGTTGAGCGCCCGCGCCTGCTGGATCGCCACGCTGTAGGCGGCGGCATCGGCCGCATTGACCAGCTCGACCTTCTTGTTCACCACCTGCCCGGTGTTGAACATGAGCACCACGCCGATGCACAGCACAAGAATGAGCGTGAGACCCAATACCATCGCCTGCCCGCCCATATGGCGGCGGCCGGACACACTACCGATCGCGCGGCTTCGCGCCAACGCAACTGCGCTACGCATGTTCCATCACCTGGCTGGTTCACGGTTATCCATCACCACCTGCCAGCAGCAGGCGCACGACTTGATGGAGCTAGGAGCCCTGGCGGATCGGCCGCCAGGGCGTCGGAGCAACGGACGAACGGCTTACTTGTTGTTGTAAGCGTCCATGCCCTTTTCCTTGTCGGCTTCTGCCTGGGCACTGTTGGACTGGTTCTTGGCACGATTGATCGACTGGGTAGCGCTCTGTCCGGAAAGCTCCTTGGACATGCCCGCGACCTGGCTGCGGACGGTGCCACCGAAGAACGTCACTGCGGCGATCGCGGCAATCGCGATCAGTGCGGTGATGATGATGTACTCGGTCATGCCCTGGCCGGCCTGCTTGCGTGCGAAACGGATACGACGACGATTGCGTTCCATGATTTTCCTCCTTGAGACAATGATCTCCCCGCAGCGCAGCACAGACGTGCGGCACGTGAAGGCGTAGACCTTGGGGTGGTTGCAGGGGGGCGAGTGAGGTGCGGCCGCCCTGGTTCGTCGAAAAGATGTGATGCGTGGTTCGAGAACGCGGTCAGGCTAGCGTCAGATTTTTGTCGTTACAACCCACGAAAACGGGTTATTTGCGTCAAAATTCCGAACTGTGACGTTTATCACCCATTCACAGAACAGTCGTCCTGTTGACCCATTAACGTGAATTTCACGGCATTTTTCTCGATCTAAACCCATTGCGACTTTCCGCGGAACAATAAAAAAGCACGTGCAATGCACGTGCTTTCTGTGTTACGCGAGTCGCGCGTATCAGCGCTTTACCAGTTCCACACGACGGTTCTGTGCGCGTCCCTGCTCGGTCGCGTTGTCGGCTACCGGCTGACTCTGTCCATGTCCTTTCGCCGTCAGACGTGCCGCATTGATGCCAGCGGCGACGAGACGCTCACGCACGGCATCCGCGCGCGCCTGCGACAGCTTCTGGTTGTGCGCTTCTCCGCCGTTGTTGTCGGTGTGTCCTTCTACGGAAAGCCGCAACTGGTCGTCATTCTTCAGCAGCGCTGTTACCTGTTCGATCTGTGGTTCCGACTCGGGCAGGATCTGCGCCGCGTCGGTGGCGAAATTCACCTGGATCGCAACGGTGCCCTTCGTCTGCAGCGCCTGCTTCAGCGCGTCGGCCTGCAACACCTTGGCCGTGATCTGCACCGGCTTGGTTTCCACCAGCAGCAGGCCTGCGCTGCTGCCACCCGCGCCGAGGTGCACCCAGATATCGCGGTCTTCGCGGTGGATGACATAGGTTTCCGCAGGCTCGTTGTAGATATCGCCAATGCCACCGACATAGGTCACCGCGGCCTTGTCATTGCCGATCTCCTGCGAGGTGGCCGATGGCAGCTTGCCACTGAAGATGCGCTTGCCTCCGAGTTCTTCCACCAGGGCCTGCACGTTGCGGTTGATCTCCAGCTGCGAGTACGGCTGTTCGCCATTGCTCTGCACTGCTGCCGAATACACTTTGCCTTCCACCCATTCCACCCGGTCACCGGTCCAGAACGGAACGCGGTCAAAACCACTCTGCACGACATCCTTGGCGACATACCCCTGCGGGAGGCCGAGATACGGGAAACTGCCCAGCGGCACGTTGGATACGGGCAGGTCCGACGCATTGAAGGCAGCTGCCTCCGTGGGCTGGGTGCCGATGTCGGCGGGCGGCGATGCCTGCTGCTCCGGCGCAGCGCTCGAAGTCGGGGGGCCAGCAGCGTCTGCAGGCGCGTCGTCGCGCTTGCAGGCCGCCAGCGACATCAGCAGTGCCGAAGCCAGCACCGTCGCGCGAACGCCGGAAGTAGAGCGGGTAATGGAAGAAAGCCGGGACACACTCTGCCGCATTTCGATGATCCTCATCGCCCGTTACGGGCATCAATCCCCTGTCACTGGAGCATAGCAACAGGGGATGACGGATCGCACGCGACGCAGGTCACACAGCACTGGAGAGCTTCATCAGGACCAGGCCGCTGACGATCAGCACCGCCGCACCGATGCGCATGGCCGTGACCTGCTCGCCGAGGAACACGATGCCGACGATGAAGGCACCCACCGCGCCGATGCCGGTCCAGATCGTGTACGCGGTGCCCAGCGGCAGGGTGCGCATGGCAAGGGCAAGGAGCCAGAAACTGGCCGCCATGGCGGTGAAGGTGATGATCGAGGGGGTGAGCCTGCTGAAGCCTTCGGACTGCTTCATGGAAAACGCCCAGACGATTTCCAGTACGCCGGCAACGAGTAGATGGATCCAGGCCATGGCGGCCTCCTTTGATGGGGCCAGGCCGTCCTGGACAGTAATACCCGGTTTGGGGGAGGTCGTTCCTCCATTTTTGCGAGCAGCGGGGCATTCTAGACAATCGGGCGCGCTGCCGGGGATCGGCGCGACTGGCGGGATACAGGGAGTTCAGGGTTTTGTTTGTGCTAGAATGGCGGACTGCACTTCGGTGCAACGTCTCTATGGCGGCCCCGTCGGCCCCTCGCGACGCTAGATCGAAAATCCCGCCAGGGCCGGAAGGCAGCAACGGTATCGATCGACGCGGGCGCCGAGGTCAGCCGGCGGGGCCGTCACCCGTTTCGGGACAGGTTTCTTTCAGGCGGTTGGCGTCGGTGCGGTGGGCACCGCCAGCGCCACGCACTCACCCGGCACGGCCACGCGATGCCCACGTGCACGCAGCGCCTCACCGTCGGCTTCGCTGGCATAGTGGTACAGCATCATCCGCGCCTGCAGCTCGGGCGAGTACTCGCGCTCAAGGTCTTCCACGCCGGTATGGGATGGGTTGCCATGTAACCCGCAGTCGTGGGCGATCAGCTCGTTGTCGCTGGCGTAGCGGGCCAGCATCTCCGGAATCGGCCGGGTATCACCACTCCACACCAGGGCACCCTGAAGGCGCAGGCCGTAGGCGGTTTCCGGCCAGTGGTGGCGAACCGGAAACACTTCCAGGCGCACGCCGTCGTGCCAGAACGCATCACCCACCACGATCAGCTGGAAGGCATCCCAGAAATTGGCTCCGCCTTCGGCCAGCACGTTGGGGTAGTCCCCTACCCGCTTGTGCAGCAACGGTACGACGGTGGCCGGCACGTACAAGCGGATCCTGCCGCGCCGCGCCGGCGAAAAATAGGCATCCACGAACAGCCGCTCGAAGCCGGCGACATGGTCCAGATGTACATGGGTGACGAACAGCGCCTGCGGCATCTGCCGGTACTGGGCGAGGTAGGCGGTGAGCCCTTCCCCGCCGCAGTCGATGGTCAGCCAGGGCGCGCCGTCACGCTCGATCACCGCCATCGGTGAACCCAGCTGCACGGCCGACGCATTGCCGACCCCCAGGAAGCGCAGGCTCCAGTCCATCAGTAGCCCCGGTTCCAGGCCAGGTCGTAGGCGCGACGCAGCCGCGCGTAGTCTTTGTCCACTTCCTCGTGGCTGCGCTCGCCGCGCAGCTTGATCAGCGAACGGTGCAGCCGCTTGAGGTTGCGCTCACGCCAGGCGGTCGCCGGAATGCGTTGCACGCCGCGGTCGAAGTCGATGAGCCAGCCATGGCCGTTGGCATCGAACAGGATGTTGTGGGCGTTGAGGTCGGCGTGGTCCAGCCCGGCCCGGTGGAAACGGGCGATGAGCCGGCCTGTTTCTTCCCAGGGCGCTCCACGCCCGGCGACCAGCGCGCGGTCGGCCAGCGAACGCACGCCTTCCAGGCGTTCCATCAGGATCGCGGCGCGGTAACGCAGGCCGTCGCGCATGTAGAACGCGGCAATCGGACGGGGCACTGGCAGCTTCTGCGCACGCAGCGCGCGCATCAGGCGGAACTCGGCGAAGCTGCGGGTGCGGTTGGCCCCGCGCCAGATGTACTGGTCGCGGCTGAGTTTGGCGGCCAGGCCGCCGCGCAGGTAGTGGCGGAGCACGCAGTGGCCGAACGGCGCATCTACAAACCAGGCCCCGCCACGGCCACCATCACCCACCGGCCGCGCGCGCTCGCCCCAGTGCGCCGGCGCGAACAGGCTCATGTCGGCTTGCCGCAGGCGTTCGCGGTCGAACAGAATGGCACCCATTCCGCGTCCATCACGGCAGGGCGTCAGCGCTTCAGTGGCGTCGAATGCGACCATTCCTTCGAGTCTAACAACACCATGGCACCAACGTCCTCTTCCTTGTGTCTTTTGCGTTTGTCGGCGCTGGGCGATGTGACCCACGTGGTGCCGCTGGTGCGCACCCTGCAGCGGGGCCTCCCGGGCACCGAACTGCACTGGATCATCGACAAGGTCGGCCAGAAACTGCTGGATGGCCTGCCCGGCGTGGTCTTCCACACCTACGACAAGAAGACCGGCCTGCCGGGCATGCGCGCCCTGCGCCAGAGCCTGCCGCCGGGCCGGTTCGAGGCGCTGCTGCAGATGCAGGTGGCCTTCCGGGCCAACGTGCTGTCCGCTTTTGTCCCGGCCAAACGCCGCATCGGCTACGACAAGGCCCGCTCCAAGGACCTGCATGGGCTTTTCATCAACGAGCGCATCGCCGATCGTCCGGGCATCCATGTGCTGGACGCGATGGGCAGCTTCTGCGAACCGCTGGGCCTGAGGCAGACCGAGGTGAGCTGGGACCTGGCGGTGCCGCAGGCCGCGGTGGACTGGGCCCAGGCGCAGTGGGACGACGATGGCCGGCCGGTGCTGATGATTTCACCCTGCTCCAGCCATGTGCGCCGCAACTGGTACGCCGACCGCTACGCGGCGGTGGCCAACCATGCAGCCAGCCGGGGCTGGCGGGTGGTGCTGTGCGGCGGCCGCAGCCAGCTGGAGCGGGACATGGCCGATGCCATCCAGGCCCAGCTGCAGACCCCGGCGCTGGACCTTGTCGGCAAGGACACCCTGAAGCAGTTGCCGGCCCTGTTGGCCCGCGCGGCACTGGTGATGACCCCGGACTCGGGTCCGATGCACATTGCCAATGCGATGGGAGCCAAGGTGCTGGGCCTGCACGCGGCCAGCAACCCGCACCGCAGCGGGCCCTACTCGGACCGCCGCTACTGCGTGGACCGCTACGACGATGCAGCCCGCAAGTACCTGGGCAAGCCCGGTGCCGAATTGAAATGGGGCACCAAGATCGAGTTTGACGACGTGATGGAGCTGATCACGGTCGAGGACGGCATCGCCGCGTTCGAGCGGTACGTGGCTGATTCAGGGCGCTGAGGCTGAAAGCAGTCGATCATGGGTCGACTCTACCCATTACGCGTGCTTGTAGGACTTCTCTTCGATGTAGGCGGAGCCGAGCGCCAGGTTGATGTCCTTCTTGATGCGGGCGCGCTCGTCGTTCTTCAGGTAGACGGTGCGGGCCAGCTCGATGAAGCGCTCGTCGAAGGCACCGGATTGGTCCTGCAGGCGGATGTTGTCTTCGGTGTCCCACAGCAGCTCGTTGACCGCCTTGAGGTCGGCGCGCAGCTTGGCAATGTCCTTGACCGCCGCCGGATGGGCCAGCCAGGTCTTTTCCAGCGCGCTGAGCTCGGTGTGGATGTTGGCCAGCTTGGCCGCGTCGCTGATCCGCTCGGACTTGATCTGCAGGATGGAGATCTTGTCGAGCAGCTCGCCGAAGGAAACGGGGACTTGGATTTCTGCGGTCATGAGTGAATGGCCGTTTTTCTTGTGGAGTGCAGGCAGTTTAGCCGTAGAGCCACGCCCTGCGTGGCTGCACAGCCGATCGGCACCGCGAAGCCACGCAGGGCGTGGCTCTACGACCGGGAAAAGAAAAAGGCCGCCCATTGGGCAGCCTTTTTTGCGTGTCTGGCGGAGAGGGGGGGATTCGAACCCCCGAGGCGCTATAAACGCCTGCCTGATTTCGAGTCAGGTACATTCAACCGCTCTGCCACCTCTCCAGATGGTCCCGGCGAACCGGGACGCGAATAATACGGGGAGCAGGCGCTGACGGCAAGTGATTGACGCACCTTCAGGTGAATTTCGTATGACCCGATCGCTTGCCGGATGTCCGCAGGCCCGCGATCATGCCGTTATTCCCCGCAATACCTCCGCCGCAAGCCGCCCGCCATGATCGAATTCGGACACCTGACCCACCCCGGCCTGCGCCGTGACCTCAACGAGGACACCTATTACGGTGACGGCGAACTGGCGCTGTGGCTGGTGGCCGATGGCATGGGCGGTCATGCCTGCGGCGAGGTCGCAAGCGCGCTGGCGCGCGAAACCATCGTGCGCGAGATCCGCCGCGGCGCTTCGCTGGCGCAGGCGATCCGCATTGCGGACGAGGAGATCATCCGCACCTCGCGCCGGCGCAATGACAGCCTGCCGATGGGCACCACGGTGGTCGCCGCCCGCGTGCAGGGCAACCGCTACGAGGTGGCCTGGGTCGGCGACAGCCGGGCCTATTTGTGGCGCGACGGGCAGCTGGCGCAGCTGAGCCAGGACCACAGTGTGGTCCAGGAAATGGTGGCCCAGGGCAACCTGACCGCCGAGCAGGCGCGTGCGCACCCGCATCGCAATGTGGTGACCCAGGCCCTGGGGGTGACCGATCCGGCGCACCTGAACGTGGCGACCACCACCGGCGAGCTGCGCCCGGGCATGCAGCTGCTGCTATGCAGCGACGGCCTGACCGAGGAAGTGGAAGACCACGGCATCGCCCGCACCCTGGCCTATGACGATGCCAGTGCGCAGGAATGCGTGGATACGCTGGTGGCGGCGGCGCTGGATGGGGGGGGGTCGGACAACATCACGGTGATTCTGGTGCGTTGCCATTAGACGCATCACAGAGAACCATCTGGTGGAGAGCCCCTTCTTGTTGAAGGGGGCGCGCCAACGGCGCGGGGTTAAGGTGAAATGCGCGGGCAACCGGCACCTTAGGTGGCGGTTGCAACGGCCTCTTCGGCTTTGGGGCCGTCCCATATGGCGTGGCCGGCCTTCTTGCGCAGCTTGGCCAACCGCGCCTCATGGGCCTCTTTTTCCGATGCGGTTGCCACCACGCGCGGGCGCGGCAGCAGGCGCGAGGTGTCGATGGTCATCGCCTGGACGCCGCCACTGACCGCATCGTCGGCGCTGCCGAAGCCGATCTCCTCCTGCCCGGAGGTCAGCGCGATGTAGACGTCGCCCAGGATCTGGGCATCGAGCAGACCACCATGCAGCTGGCGGTGGGCGTTGTCCACGCCCAGGCGCTTGCACAGCGCGTCCAGCGAGTTGCGCTGTCCGGGATAACGCTCGCGCGCCATCTTCAGCGTATCGATGACCGTGCAGCGATCGGCGATCGTGCCGTAGTGGTCGCCGAGCAGGGACAGCTCGTAATCCAGGAAGCCCAGGTCGAACGCGGCGTTATGGATGATCAGCTCAGCGCCGTCGATATAGGCCAGGAACTCCTCGGCGATCTGCGCGAAGTCCGGCTTGTCGGCGAGGAAGTCCAGGGTCAGGCCAGTGACTTCCTGCGCGCCCTGTTCAAACTCGCAGTCGGGCTTGATGTACTGGTGGTAGTTGTTACCGCTGGGCCGACGCTCAAGCAGTTCCACACAGCCGATTTCGACGATGCGGTTGCCTTTGCGCCATTCCAGGCCGGTGGTTTCGGTATCGAGGATGATCTGACGCATGCCGTTAGTTTACCGCCTCGCCGTTGCGGATCCGGATCGCGGCGTCGCGCGCCAGCTGGTCGACCCGTTCGTTGTCGGGGTCGCCGTTGTGGCCCTTCACCCAGCGCCAGTCGATGCTGTGGCGCAGGGTTGCGGCATGCAGGCGCTCCCAGAGTTCGCGGTTCTTGACCGGATCACCACCGGCGGTCTTCCAGTTCTTGCGGATCCAGCCCGGCATCCACTGGGTCAGCCCCTGGCGCACGTACTGGGAGTCGGTATAGAGCACGATGTTGCAGGGCTCGGTCAGCGCCTCCAGTCCGGAAATGGCGGCCATCAGCTCCATGCGGTTGTTGGTGGTGTGCGCTTCGCCGCCGGTCAGTTCGCGCTCGTGCGCGTTGTAGCGCAGCAGCGCGGCCCAGCCGCCCGGGCCGGGGTTGCCCAGGCAGGAACCGTCGGTGTGTATCTCAATGGTCTTCATTCAATTCCAGATCAGGTCGCCACGGTGCCGTGCCAACGGCGTACCGGCAGTGGCGTGGGGCCCGGAAGGGCCAGGGTACGTTTTTCGGCGGTGAACAGGCAGGCCGCGCGCAATGGAGCCAGGCTGCTGCGGTCCGGCGAGCGGTTGTGCCACATCGGCCCCAGCCATGTCAGCTCCTCGCAGCTCAGACCGGCCCGCTCCAGGCTGTGCCGCAGGCGCTGCGGCGTACGCACCACCAGGCCGTGGCGACGCCACTGCCGGCGGAACGGGCTGAACGGATTGAGCGTGGACAGCCACAGGCGTCCGCCTGGCATCAGCACCCGCTCGCACTCGGCAATCAGCGCCTCGGCATCGCGGGCCGTCACATGCTGCAACACGACGGCATTGACGCTTTCGCTCGGCAGCGGCAGCGGCAGCGCGCAGCGCGCATCCCCGCTGTAGCCGTGTGTCTGCCGGTGCAGGGTGATGCCGCGACCGGGCAGCAGCGGGTCCCCGGTCCAGGCCGGTGTCGGCGCGATCCACAGCCACGGCGTCACCGGGCGCGTTGCCAGCACCGGAACAAGCCGCTGCCGCTCCAGCTCGCGCAGGGACAGCCCCGGTTCAGTATCAAACCAGGATGCGACTGACGCTTGACGGGAGCGCGACACGGCGGGCATGGTCCAATTCTATGCGACTGATTGCCCTACCCGCATTCGCGGACAACTACATCTGGGCGCTGGTCGCCGAAGATGGCAACGCCATCGTGGTCGACCCCGGCCAGGCCGCGCCGGTACTGGCTGCGGCAGCGCAGCAGCAGTGGCGACCGCACACCGTTCTGCTGACCCACCACCACAACGATCACATTGGCGGGGTGGCCGAACTACAGGCCCGCTTTCCCTCGCTGACGGTGATCGCGCCGGACGATCCGCGCATTCCGGGGGCAACCCGCCGGGTCGGCGATGGTGAACACGTTCAGGCACTGGGCGTCGGGATCGACGTAGTATCCGTGCCCGGACACACCCGAACGCACATCGCGTTTCACACCACTGAACACCTTTTCAGTGGCGATGCGTTGTTCAGCCTGGGCTGTGGCCGGATGTTCGAAGGTACGCCGCCCCAGCTGCTGGCTTCATTGCGGCGGCTGGCGTCCCTGCCCGCGCACCTGCTGGTCTGCTGCGGGCACGAGTACACCGTGTCAAATGCCGTCTTCGCGCGGCATGTCGACCCCACCAACGCTGCGCTTGCGCGGCGCCATGAGGAGGCCCTGGCCATGCGCCGCGATGAACGCCCCACGCTGCCGGTTGCGCTGGCCAGCGAGCTGGAATGCAATCCATTCCTGCGAACCCATGCTCCGGCCATCCAGGCCGCGGTCAGTGCCCATATGGGCCGCGAGCTGACCTCGGAAGTGGATGTGCTGGCCGGCCTGCGTGGCTGGAAAGATGGATTTGGAACATGAGCCGGCGATTGCTGCCGCTCGCGCTGGGTCTGGCCATGGCCATGTCCGGCAGCGCGGGTGCCCAGTCGTTGAATACCGGTCTGACCCAGAACCTGGCAGGGATCACCCAGCTGCCGCTGGACCCGGCCGCGCTGCCCGCGCCGTCGGTGCGCAATGGCCAGGACATCTTCGCCAGCTTCCGTGAGGGCCTGGCCGAGCCGACCTGCGACGTCGAGGCCACCAGCCCGCGCTGGCAGAAGCAGTTCGCCCACGCGCCGTCGCGCCTGGCCAACCAGAACGACGATGCGCTGGTGCTGTTCGGCTACGTGGTGGAAGAACTGCGTGCAGCCGACCTGCCCACCGAGTTCGCCCTGATTCCCTTCGTCGAAAGCGGCTACCGTCCCAATGCGCGCAATGGTGCCGGTCCGGCGGGTCTGTGGCAGTTCATCGCCACCACCGCCAAGAACCACCGCGTACAGGTCAGCAGTGGCTACGACGGGCGGCTGTCGGCGGTGGATTCCACCCAGGCGGCGGTTCGCTACCTGAAGACCCTGCACGGCATGTTTGCCGGCGACTGGCGCCTGGCCACCATGGCCTACAACGCGGGCGAGTACCGGGTGCTGCAGTCGCTGCGCAAGGCCGGCATGAACGCGCAGAACGCGCGCCCGGCCGAACTGCCGGGCCTGTCCCCCATTACCTATGCCTACGTGGAAAAGCTGCACGCGCTGGCCTGCGTCCTGGAAAACGCGGAAACCACCCCGGCGGTGATGGCCTCGCTGGACCGCACGGTGCCGGTGCTGAAGGCACATACGCTGCCAGCAGGCACCAGCGTGCAGCAGTGGGCCGCACAGCGGCAGCTCGATCCGGCCCGCATTGCACGACTGAACCCGGCGCTGGCCAGCGGCAAGGGCCGCCCCAACGGCAGCGCCACGGTGCTGGCACCCGCCTCCCACGCGCCGGTGGATACCAC
>NZ_RHPP01000064.1 GCF_003935715.1 Stenotrophomonas sp. 278
GGCCGAGCGCCCGGAAGTGACCGCCGCCGCCGCCCGTCTGCAGGCCCAGGTGGTGGAGTGGCGACGCGACTTCCACCAGCACCCGGAGCTGTCCAACCGCGAAGAGCGGACCTCGGCCAAGGTCGCCGAGCGCCTGCGCGCGATGGGCCTGAAGCCGAAGACCGGCATTGCCCATCACGGCGTGGTGGCGATCATCAAGGGCGGCAAGCCCGGCCCGCGCATTGCGTTGCGCGCCGACATGGACGCGCTGCCGGTGACCGAACAGACCGGTCTGCCGTTCGCCAGCAAGGCCACCAGCACCTACCGCGGCGAGCAGGTCGGGGTGATGCACGCCTGCGGCCACGATGCCCACACCGCCACCCTGCTGGGTGTGGCCGACGCGCTGGTGAAGATGCGCGAGAACCTGCCGGGCGAGGTCATGCTGATCTTCCAGCCTGCCGAAGAGGGGGCGCCGCCGCCGGAAGAGGGCGGTGCCGCATTGATGCTGAAGGAAGGTGTGTTTGCCGACTTCAAGCCGGAAGCGGTGTTTGGCCTGCACGTGTTTTCCAGCGTCCAGGCCGGGCAGATCGCGGTGCGTGGCGGCCCGCTGATGGCCGCTTCGGACCGTTTCGGGATCAAGGTGATTGGCCGCCAGACCCACGGTTCGGCTCCGTGGAACGGGGTGGACCCGATTGTCGCCACCGCCGACCTGGTCGGCACCGCGCAGACCATCGTCAGCCGCCGCAGCAACATCTCCAAGCAGCCAGCGGTGGTGAGCTTCGGCGCGATCAAGGGTGGCATCCGCTACAACATCATTCCTGACGAAGTGGAGATGGTCGGCACCATCCGCACCTTTGACGAAGGCATGCGCCAGCAGATCTTCGCCGACCTGCGCAACGTGGCCGAGCACACCGCCGCCGCGCACGGGGCCAAAGCCGAGACCGAGATCTTCGAGGCCGAAGGCAACCCGGCCACGGTAAACGACCCGGCACTGACCGCCCGCATGCTGCCCAGCCTGCAGGCCGTCGTTGGCGAAGCCAATGTGTATGAGCCGCCGCTGCAGATGGGCGCGGAGGACTTCTCGCTGTTCGCCCAGCAGGTGCCCGGCATGTTCTTCTTCGTCGGTTCCACCAGCGAAGGCATTGATCCAGCCAAGGCCCCGGCCAACCATTCGCCGAAGTTCCTGCTGGATGAGAAGGCGCTGGATGTGGGCCTGCGGGCGCTGTTGCAGGTATCGCTGGATTATTTGAACGCGCCGAAAGCGGCCGGGTGATTCGGGCGCACGACCGTTGGTCGTGCGTCGGCGCAACGCGCCGCGCCCGCGTCATTGCCGGATTTCGCGCACCACCCGCGCAGGCTGCTCGATCCCCGGACTTGCCCGCCACGGGTTGATGTCCAACCCCCCGCGCCGGGTATACCGCGCCTCCACCTCCAGCCACTGCGGTCGGCAGCGCTGGCTCACCTCGCTGAAAATCCGTTCCACGCACTGCTCGTGGAACTCGGCGTGCTCGCGGTAGCTCACCAGATAGCGCAGCAGCCCTTCGCGGTCGATGCGCGGGCCGTGGTAGCGCACGCTCACGTGTGCCCAGTCCGGTTGGCCGGTGACCGGGCAGTTGGACTTGAGCAGGGCCGAAGACAGCGTCTCGGTGACCACGTGGCCGTCATTGGCCGTCAGCAGTTCCGGTGCGGGCGGGCCATAGCGGTCAATGGTCACCTCCAGCTCATCCAGTGACTCGCCCTCGGCGGATTCCACCAGCGGCGGCACCCCGAACACCACGTTGACCACCGCCCCGGCGCAGGCCGACAGGTCGCCGGCGATGCGCTGACGGGCGGCCTCGTCGTCGTCGAAGCAGGTGCTGTTGAGCGAGTTGAGGTACAGCTTGAACGACTTGGACTCGATCAGGTTCGGCGAAGTGCAGGGCACGCTGACAGTGGCCACCGCAACCCTGGGCTTGCCGCGCCGGTCCAGCCAGCTCAGCTCATAGGCCTGCCAGCGATCGTGGCCGACGAAAGGCAGGTGGGCGTCATCCACGCCGATCTCCTGGCGGGCGGCGCGGCGGGGAATGGGAAAGAGCAGGCCCGGATCGTACTGCGACGGGTAGGCGACCTCGCGACCGAGGCTGGAGTCCTGGGGGGTATTCATGGCCACATTTTACCGTGCGGCGGGGCAAGCCGGCCCCCTGTTCATAAACCGGCCGGATTCCTTCACGCCCACGCCATACCCCATTAACAACCCCTGTGACACCGTGCACCCCATGTCCCCACTTACGTAAGGGAGCTGCGGATGAGTACCGACAAGAAGGCCGATTTCTCCGGGGTGACCAGCAAGGTGGACACCACGGCAGAGAAGGTGGAAAAGGCGGATTTTTCCGGCGTGACCGCCTCGGTGGATACCACGGCCGAAAAGGTGGGGGGTGAAACCTACACCGTGCAGAAGGGCGACTCGCTGTCGAAGATCGCCAAGGCCACGCTGGGCGATGCCAACGCCTGGAAGAAGATTTTCGACGCCAATCAAGATGTTCTGGACGACCCGGACAAGATCTTCCCCGGGCAGGTCCTGAAACTGCCGCCGAAGACCTGAGCCGCCGGTCTGGCCCATCCATTCCCTGGGAGGAATTCCATGAAGAAGACGTCGATCAGTACTGCTGTACTTGCTGCCCTGCTGGCCACTGTGGTCGTGACGGGCTGCAAGAAGAAAGAAGAGTCGGTGGACACCACCGCACAACCGGCCGCCACCGCACCGGCACCGATGACTGAACCGGCCGCGCCGCAGCCAATGACCCAGGCTGCCGCCGTCAACGTTTCCGCCGTCACGGTGGGCAAAACGGCAGCGGCAGACAAGTCTGTCGCACCGACGGCACTGTTCGCGCCCAAGGACGTGATCATTGTTTCGATCCGCACCGACGGCACCGCGAACAACACCAACGTCGGTGCCAAGCTGACCTACCAGGACGGCCAGGTGGCCGGCGAACAGAGCCAGGCACTCAATACCACCGGTGCGGAAACGACCAACATCAGCTTCACGAATGCCAACGGCTGGCCGGCGGGCAAGTACCGCGCGGAAGTCACGGTAGATGGTAGAGCGGCCGGAACGCCGCAGGAGTTCGAGGTCAAGTAAGCCTACGCCGACTCTCTCCCGGTACGGGCTCACCATGGACGCAGCCGCGAGGCTGCGTCTTTTTTGTTCGTTTGGGGCCAGGGGTCGTTCGGCGGAGGCCCGTTGTCACATCTGGCCCGCTTCGCGCCCGCCGTCCCCCTCTAAAAACAGCGCCCACCTCACATTTGCGGCATCGATCGAAACGTGCCATTCGCGCCAGCACGCAACGCATTCGACACTTGTCCCCGGTGTCATGCGGCAATTGCGTCGCACCATCTGTACGACTGCCGGCACACCGCTGACCATGCCCGGAAAACATCACGTTTCCATCGCCGTGTGTTTCCTGCAGGGTAGTCCGCGGAGCGTAGAAACGTTTCTAACCTCCCGACCCCTTCCATTCCGGTCGGGGGCGAACACCTGAAGGAGGTTTGCCATGCAGACGCAACGGCGCGAATGCGACGAAACACAGCCACCCCTGCATCCGGGTCAGATTCTGGCCGAAGACTTCATGGGCCCGCACCGCATATCCGGTCGCGTGCTGGCCTGTGCCCTGCAGGTATCTCACAGCCGCATCTTCAACATCGTCTCGCATCGCAGCGCGATCACCGCGGACACCGCCCTGCGACTGGCGCGTTACTTCAATACGTCGCCGTGGTTCTGGATGAACCTGCAGATCCGCTTTGACCTGGAAGTCGCCGAGCAGCAGGTGCCGCATCCGGCCGTCAGCATCACCCCGTTGGAGCCGTCCGACGACGGAGCCGACGATCGCTGGGATGCCGGCGCATGGTGATGAGCGGTGGACGCCCGGGCCAATACCGCCGCGTATGGTCCGGCTTTGCTACGCGGGGCCTAAACCGCGACAATGCGGGGGTTTCCCCGCAGAGTATCCGTTCCCCATGTCGAACACGCCCAAGATTCTCTACACCCTCACCGACGAGGCCCCCTTCCTGGCGACTGCGTCGCTGCTGCCCATCGTTGAGGCCTATACCGCTACCGCCGGCATCGCGGTCGAGACCCGTGATATTTCGCTGTCGGGTCGTATCCTGGCGCTGTTCCCGGATTACCTGAAAGACGAGCAGAAGCAGGCTGATGACCTGGCCGAACTGGGCCAGCTGGCGACCACCCCGGACGCCAACATCATCAAGCTGCCCAACATCAGCGCTTCGGTGCCGCAGCTCAAGGCCGCCATCAAGGAACTGCAGGACCAGGGCTACGCCCTGCCCAACTACCCGGATGCGCCCACCGATGATGTCTCGCGCGACATCAAGGCCCGCTACGACAAGGTCAAGGGCAGCGCGGTGAACCCGGTGCTGCGCGAAGGCAACTCCGACCGCCGCGCCCCGCTGTCGGTGAAGAACTACGCCCGCAAGCACCCGCACCGCATGGGCAAGTGGTCGAAGGAATCCAAGTCACACGTCGCCCACATGGACGGCGGTGATTTCTATGGCAGCGAAAAGTCCGCCACCCTCGCCAACGCCGGCAACCTCAGCATCGAACTGGTCAAGGCCGACGGCAGCAGTGTGGTGCTCAAGGAAAAGACCGCGGTCAAGTCCGGTGAGATCGTCGACGCCGCGGTGATGAGCCGCAGCGCCCTGGCTGCCTTCGTGCAGGCCCAGATCGCCGATGCCAAGGCCAAGGGCGTGCTGTTCTCGCTGCACCTGAAGGCCACCATGATGAAGGTCTCCGACCCGATCATGTTCGGCGTGGTGGTGGAAGAGTTCTACAAGGACGTGCTGGCCAAGCATGCCGACGTGCTCAAGCAGGCCGGCTTTGATCCGAACAACGGCATCGGCGACCTGTACGCGCGCCTGCCGCAGCTGCCGGAAGCCACCCAGGAAGCGATCAAGGCCGACCTCGCCGCCGAGTACGGCAAGCGCCCGGGCCTGGCCATGGTCAACTCCGACAAGGGCATCACCAACCTGCACGTGCCCAGCGACGTCATCGTCGACGCCTCGATGCCGGCCATGATCCGCGACTCCGGCGGCATGTGGAATGCCGAAGGCAAGCTGCAGGACGCCAAGGCCGTCATTCCGGACCGCTGCTACGCCGGCGTGTACCAGGCAGTCATCGACGACTGCATCGCCCACGGCGCGTTCGACCCGGCCACCATGGGCTCGGTGCCGAACGTCGGCCTCATGGCGCAGAAGGCCGAAGAGTACGGCTCGCACGACAAGACCTTCCAGATTCCGGCCGACGGCACCGTGCGCGTTACCGACGACGCCGGCAGCGTGATCTTCGAACACGCCGTGCAGACCGGTGACATCTGGCGCATGTGCCAGACCAAGGACGCGCCGATCCAGGACTGGGTCAAGCTGGCCGTGAACCGCGCCCGCCTGAGCAGCACCCCGGCGGTGTTCTGGCTGGACGAAAAGCGCGCCCACGATGCCCAGGTGATCGCCAAGGTCAACACCTACCTGAAGGACCACGACACCGCCGGCCTGGACATCCGCATCCTGGCCCCGGTGGAAGCGACCACCTTCTCGCTGGAGCGCATCCGCAAGGGTGAGGACACCATCTCGGTGACCGGCAACGTGCTGCGCGACTACCTGACCGACCTGTTCCCGATCATGGAACTGGGCACCAGCGCCAAGATGCTTTCCATCGTGCCGCTGATGGCCGGCGGCGGCCTGTTCGAGACCGGTGCGGGTGGATCGGCTCCCAAGCACGTGCAGCAGTTCGTGGAAGAGGATTACCTGCGTTGGGACTCGCTGGGTGAATTCCTGGCCCTGGCCGCGTCACTGGAACACCTGGGCGAGCGCTACAACAACGCTGACGCTGCGGTGCTGGCCAAAACCCTGGACCAGGCCAACGGCCAGTTCCTGGACAACGACAAGTCGCCGTCGCGCAAGCTGGGGGGCATCGACAACCGGGGCAGCCACTTCTACATCGCGCTGTACTGGGCCCAGGCCCTGGCAGCGCAGGACGAAGATGCCAAGTTGAAGGAAAAGTTCGCCCCGCTGGCCAAGGCACTCACCGACAACGAGCAGGCGATCGTCGCCGAGCTGGCAGCGGTGCAGGGCAAGGCCGTGGACATTGGCGGCTACTACCGCCCGGACCTGGCCAAGGTGTCCAAGGCGATGCGCCCGAGCGCGACGTTCAATGCCGCACTGGACGCGCTGAAGGGCTGATCCAGGCTGCAGGGAGTGACCCTGAAGAACCCGCGCCCTGGCGCGGGTTCTTTTTTGGTGCCCGCCAGAAATGTGAACTGCGTCGGCCCGCTTCGGGAACGGACATCGCTGTCAGATTCGTAAAAGAGGCATGAAACTTGCCTGCCAGGAGGCTATCCAGAATCCGATTTTTGGCCAGATTTACCTGCAAAAAATGAGAATTCCATCACCTATGCCCTGGAAGGGGTTGGCATAGGCTAACCACGCTCTATTCCGCACGGAATGTGATCTTTCACAAGGCAGGGGAAGGCGGATGGCCAGGGTGCTGGTGGTGGGGTCGGACATGCAGGGGGAGCGCGCGCTGCTGCAGCGCCTGCGTTCGGCTGCCTCGTTGACGGCGGACGCCGTCAGGACCTGTCGCGACCTGGATGAGTGCGATCTGCTGGTGATCCGGGATACACCTGCGCTGCGCAACGCTGCACTGCGCATGGTCCGCGAGCGACCGCGCATCCAGTTCTGGGTCGAAGACCAGCAAGGCCAGCTGCGCGAGGGCGAGCCTTACAACGGGCCGGTCCTGGATGACGCGGCCATCGAGCACGCGCTGCGGCATATGATGGACAGCGCACCGGTTGCGAGCATCGACGAACCGTGCACTGCGCGCGGAGCCAAGGCCATCACCCGCGCCCTGCGCGAAAGCCTCAACACCCGCCAGGGGCACGCCGTGCTGGCGCTGGACGGTGCCGCGCAGGTGTTGATCGACTTCGTGCAGGACCAGATGGTGGTGCCGGTCGGGGTGGCCGCCGAGCACCTGGCGCAGGATCTCTCCGATGCTTTCGAATCGTTGACCCTGCACGGCATCTCCGCACGGCGCTACCAGGAACTGGCCGCTGAACGCACCCGCCAGCCGCTGCGCCCGCTGCTATGGCAGTGGGGCCAGCGACCGGACCATTGGCAGGACCTGGACGCCCGCCTGCTGCGCCACGCCCGGGTGAAGCTCCTGCGCTGGCCGGACTTCCGCGTGTTGGGCCGCCAGCACGACAGCTTCCGGCTGTGCTCGCTGCTGCTCAAGCGCGCGTGCAGCGTGGACGAGTGTGCATCGTTGCTGGACGTGTCCAGCGACGCCGTGCGCAGCTTCGTGCACCCGGCCTATCTGTGTGGCTACGCCGCCCTGGAAGCGGTGCCGCAGGATGCCGCGCCGGTGCGCGGCAACGTCCCTGCCGGCGGCGGCACCCTGCTGGCGCGGATGTGGCGCAGCGTGCGCCAGCGCACGGGGGCCTGAGCATGCGTGAGCACAAGATCGTGGTGCTGGGCACCATGGGCTGCGGCAAATCCACGCTGGTGCGTGCCATCGCCGCCGGGGCGGTGGTGGACACCGACGTGCCCAACAGCGACCGTCAAGGCGCGGACAAGGCGTCAACCACGGTGGCGATGGACTATGCCGACATCGACCTGCCCAACGGGGACCGACTGCGCCTGTACGGCACTCCAGGTCAGCAGCGCTTCGATTTTCTCTGGCCGATCCTGCTGCAGGGAGCCAGCGGCGTGGTCCTGCTGCTGGACGCCACCCGCGCCGCTGCGGTGGCCGAGCTGGACGCTTATCTGGCGGTGCTCAAGCAGCACGCCGCGCATGTGCCGGCCGTGGTCGGCATCACCCGCCTGGACCTGGCCCCCCGGTTCGACATCGAGGCCTGCAGCGCGCTGGCCGGCTGGGACGCGCGGATGCTGCCGGTAATGCCGGTGGACGCCCGCGACCGGGAACAGGGCCTGTGGCTGATGGACGTACTGATGAGCGAAATGGAAGCGGGCGAACTGGTGCTGGCGCATGGCTGACGGACACGATGCGCGGCGCATGGATCCGGCGTTGCGCGAGCGCCTGGCCCGGCATCTGAATCAGTTTGTCGACGAGATCGACGGCGTGCGCAGCGTGGTGCTGGCCACGGTGGACGGCTTTGCGTTGCTGCCCGCAGCCGGCACGCATGGCAACGGAGAGCGCCTGGCGGCGATGACCAGCGCGATGCTGGCGCTGGCCGCAGCGGTAGGGCGCGAACTGGCGCTCGGTGAGCTGGAAACGCTGATGCTGGAGGCAGGCGAGGGCAAGGTGCTGATGCTGGCGTTGCCGTGTACGCCAGCCCCACTGCTGCTGATGACCGCGTGCGATACCCGCTGCGTCGTTGGCAAGGTGCTGTGGAGCGCCAAATACTGCGGCCACAACATCATGGCCGAACTCAGCGGATCACGAGCCGATCCGCAGGAGTAACCGGGGGCTCGAAACAATCAAAAGGGGTGCAACGTGGCAGGATTGAACGAAACCTTGAGCGCGCTGATGACCATCGACGGCGCGCAGGCCGTGGCGCTGGTGGACTACGAAAGCGGCATGCTGCTGGGGGAAGCCGGTGCGGGCATGGACATGGAAGTGGCGGCGGCGGGGAACACCGAGGTCATCCGCGCCAAGATGAAGACCGCCAAGGCGCTCAATCTCAACGACACGATCGAGGACATGCTGATCACGCTCGGCAAGGCGTATCACATCATGCGTCCGGTCGCGAACAAGCAGGGCCTGTTCCTGTACCTGGTGCTGAACCGTGACAAGGCCAACCTGGCCCTGGCCCGCCGCAAGGTACAGGATGTGGAAGGCGCGCTGGTGCTCTGAATCATCCGCGGTCCCGATAGCGCCGGCCCTTGGCCTGCTCACGCAACGCCTGGGCCGGCCAACGGCCGGCGCTACCGGTGATTTTCCTGCGGCAATGGCTTAGGGTGAAATCCGGTCTTCCGGATCTACCTGCATGGGTGTCACCGACCTGCCGCTGTCCACGCTCCTGGCCACGCGCATCCGCGAAGGCTTCGAGGACTATCACGCGCGCTTCGCCGTGATCACCCGGCGTGCGAGGCAGCGCTTTGAATCCCGGGACTGGACCGCTGCCCGCCAGGACGCGGTGGAACGCATCCGCCTGTACGACCTGTGCATAGCCGAAACCGTCGATGCCCTGCGCCGCAGCGCCGGTGACGTCATCGGCGAACGTGGGCTGTGGCTGCAGGTCCGCAGCGCGTATGCGGCGATGATCGAGGCGCTGATCGACGCCGAGTTGTACAAGACGTTCTACAACACGCTGGCACGCCGATTGTTTGCCACCCAGGGTGTGGACTCCGCCGTGGAGTTCATGGCCATGGACGTGGTGCCTTCCGACGCCATCACCCATCCGGTGGCGCGGCATACCTATGCCGTAACGGCTACGCGGCCGGCCGAAGCACTGATGCGGGTGCTGGGCGACTACCAGTTCAAAGTTCCTTACGTGCACCAGTTGCGCTGCGCCGCCGCCATTGCCGTGCGCCTGCAGGACGACCTGCAGCATTGGGGGGACCACCCAGTGCGCAGCATCGAACTGCTGGACACCGTGTTCTATCGCGAGCGCCGCGCCTACCTGGTCGGGCGGGTGTTCGGCGAGCACCGTTTCTCGCCCTGTGTGATTGCACTGGTCAACGATGACAAGGGGCTGCGTGCAGATGCCGTGCTGACGCGTCGGCGCGACGTGGCGCATCTTTTTGGCGTTTCACGCAGCTACTTCCAGGCCGACCTGGCCACCGTGGGCGACGCGGTGGTGTTCCTGCGCAGCCTGTTGCCGGCCAAGCCCATTGATGAGATCTACACCGTGCTGGGGCGTGCCAAGCAGGGCAAGACCGAGCGTTATCGCACTTTCTTCCATCACTTCCAGACCCACCCCGCCGAACAGCTGGTGCATGCCGACGGCACGCCCGGCATGGTGATGGCGGTGTTCACCCTGCCCAGCTACCCGCTGGTGTTCAAGCTGATCCGCGACCGCTTCGCCTGGCCGAAGCGGATGACCCGGCACGACGTCGAAGAGAAGTACGCGCTGGTGTTCACGCTGGACCGTGTGGGCCGTCTGCTGGACGCGCAGCCCTACCGTCACCTGCGCTTCCCGCGCTCGCGGTTCTCCCCGGCATTGCGCGAGGAACTGCTCACGCAATGCGCCAGCAGCGTGCGCGAGGACGGCGATGATCTGGTGATCGATCTCTGCTACGTGCAACGCCGCTTCCGGCCACTCAACCTATACCTGCGCGAACAGACCGCGGAAGCACGACACGCGGCTGCACTGGATTACGCGCAGGCCATTACCGACATGGCGCGCAACAACATCTTCCCCGGCGACATGCTGCCGAAGAACTTTGGCGTATCGCGCCACGGGCGAGCGGTGTTCTACGACTACGACGAGCTGAGCCTGCTCACCGATTGCGTATTCCGGCCATGGCCGCAGCCCCGCAACGACGAGGAGGCGATAGCCGACGAGCCCTGGTTCCATGTCGGCCCGCACGATGTCTTTCCTGAGCGCTTCGCACCCTTCATGGGGCTGCCTTCCGCCGAGCTGACAGCGGTACGCGAACACTTCGGCCACCTGTTCGACCCGACGTGGTGGCAGGGCCTGCAGGCGGGATTTGCGGCTGGCATCTACCCGGACTCGCCGCCTTACGCGGGACAACATCGACTTGCCTGATGGCGCGGGCCTCATGCAGCCGAACCGGCATGCTCTGCCGGTCGTTGAGGCAGGTTTGTCAGCCTACGGGCGTGTCTTCCGGCGGATAGATCACGGTGCGGTTGCGGCCCTGTTCCTTGGCCATGTACAGCGCCTTGTCGGCCAGGCGCAGGGCCTGCTGCGGATCTTCATGATAGGTCGGGTAGTGGGCCACGCCCAGCGAGACCGTCACCGCGCCCACGTCATCGAAGGTCTCCGACGCAATCCGTGCGCGCAGGCGTTCGGCAATCAGCGCGCTGTTGGCCACGTCAATGCCCGGGAGCAGGATCAGGAATTCCTCGCCGCCATTGCGGCACAGCAGGTCGGTGTCGCGGGAGTCATCGCGCATGATCTGCGCGATACGCAGAATCACCGCGTCGCCCACCGGGTGGCCGAAGCGATCGTTGATTGATTTGAAGCGGTCGATGTCCAGCGCGATGATCCCGAACGGCTGGCCGCGTGCCTGCCAGTCTTCCAGTCCCTGCTGAAGCCCGCGACGATTCTGCAGGCCGGTCAGCGGGTCGGTCATGCTGGCCCGGTTGAGCTTGCCGATCCGGTCCTGCAGCAGGTTGAAGCTGTATAGAAGTGCTTGCTTGAGGTGCGCCGCTTCGTAGTACCACGCGCGCGTCGCGCCCACATGGCGGATGGCGATGCCGGTGTCGCGGTTCTGCACGTTGCGCGCCATCTGCCACAGCGGCAGCGAAATACGCCGTGCGAACCACCAGGTAAGCAGCAGCGAGACAATGCCCAGCGGAATCGCGTTCCAGATCACCGCCGACATCAAACGCGACAGCGGTGCCAGGGTGGCCTCAGCAGGGCGCTGGGCAACCACGCCCCAGCCCACAGCGGGAACGGGCGCGTAGCCCGCGAGCATCTGCACGCCGTGGCTGTTGCGCACTTCCTGCGCGCCCGACTGGCCCTTGCTGACGGCCTGCACCGCCGGGTTTTCCTTGGCGAACTGCCCGATCCGGTTCGGCTCGATGTGGTAGAGAATGCGCGCGTTGCGGTCCACGACATACAGGTAGGAACCGTCGCGGTAATAGTGCTTGCCCAGCAGGGTCTGCAGGATGCTGCGCTGGCGCAGATAGATGGTGCCGCTCACATAGCCCTGATACTGGCCCTGGCCATTGAAGATGGGCTGGGTGATGGCCACCAGCAGTCGCCCGGTAGCCGACTGGTACGGGTCACTGATGTACGGCTCGCGGCGTTTGAGTGCCTCGGTGTTGCCCGAGCTGTTGAGCACCACGCCCTGCAGCGCCAGGCTCTGGGGTGAGGTCGCCAGCACCGTACCTGCCCGGTCCACGATCAGCACCGAGTTGAAGTCGTTGGTCTGCTGCTGCAGTCGTGCGGCCTCGCGCTCCAGCTCCTGCACGCTGTGCGGACGGCTTCCCAGCACGGTCGCGGAATAGGACAGCTGCTGCTGCGCGGCGAGCATGAAATTCTGGGTGGTTTCGGCCAGCTTGCTGGCGTACACCCGGTTGGCTTCCAGCGTATTGCCGATCAGTTGTTCGCGCTGCACCCGGTAGCTGGCGTGCAGGGTATTGGCGAGCGCGACGATCGCACTGAGCAGGGCCAGCGCAAGAATGAGCTTGCCCAGGGTGAGGCGGGACGGCAACGGCGACATGGGGGTGCAGCCAAACGGCGGAGAACGACCGGATTATTGCGTATTCAGCAGTCAGGTGTGTAAAGCGACCTTCCGGCCAGCGCTACCGGTCCAGCCTTTGCCGGAGAACACGGCGCACCTTGCTGGCAGCTGTCGCATCCAGCGAGCCCAGCACGCCGTGCGCCGCAGCCGGAATATGCGCCGTGGTCTGCTCCCCCGCCTCGAACACGTAATGATCGAACATCGCCTGCCAATGCGCGCGCTGTGCCGGCGGCAGGTCACGCAGCGCCAGAATCGCCAGCATCAGCGCGTTCATCGGCGTGTCCATCCACCCGGGTACGGAGCGCCACCAGTAGTTCACCAGCACGTTGAAGTCGTCCAGCCCTTCCATGTGGTGCCACCACAGCGAGGGGATGAACACCGCGTCACCGGGGCCCAGTTCGGCGACCCGGGCCTGCGCCCAGGCGTCGGCAAACCGTGGATAGCGCTCCAGGTCGGGCGCGGCAAAGTCGACCAGGCTGACGGCCTGGCCGGCGGGAGTGAAGTCCAGTGGACCGATGTACAGGTTTGCGACCTGCTCTGGCGCGAACAGCGTCACCCGGCGACGACCCGCGGCCACGCAGGCCAGGTTGTCCGGGACGTCCTGGTGGGCGGCGATGCGTGAGCGATTGCCGATCCAGATGCTGCCCAGCGGGTCGTCCACCCCCAGCTCGAGCGGATTGCCCTGGCGGAAGCCGGGCAGGAAGCTGTCCAGCGTGGTCGAAGCCACATAGATGGTCGGCGGCGCGGCCTGGCCCTGGTACTTGAGCAGGGTGTCGAGCACCACCCGCAGCGGAATCTGCTCGCGGCGGAAATTGAACCCGCTCATGTCCGGGTTGTAGAAAATGCGGCCCTGCGCTTCCGGCGGCGCGGTGGTGGCCGTCACCGGCATGGTGCCGTGGTCGAAGTGCTTGAGATGCGCCACCGCCTCGGCCGGCGAGCGGCGGGCGGCCTGCACCAGCGGCCAATCCGCCACCAGCCCGCGGATCACCTTGGGCGTGGTCCAGGTGGGCAGCAACTCGCGCAGCTGCACAGGCGTGATGTCACGCACTTCGTCAATCGGGCCGGGCAGGGCGGTCATGGCGGGGTCACAGGGACAGGGACGTGCGCAGTGTACGGCCGTGGCGGTCGGGCCGCCCCGGGTGGGGCGGCCCGTGCGGTTCAGAACTTGTAGCGCACGCCGAACATGTAGCGCGGCCCCGTCTGGGTGGCATAGCGCAGCATGTTGGTGTGGCGCGAGTAGGTGCGCATGGTCTCGTCGGTGAGGTTGATCGCCTCCACGCTCAAGGTGAGGTTGTCGGTCGCGGCATAGCTGATGTTGAGGTCCAGCTGGCCGTAGTCATCGGTGTAGTTCGGATTCGGGCCCTGGCCACCGATGCCGTTGAGGAACTTGTCGCGCCAGTTGTAGGCCGCACGCACCTGCCAGCGGTTCTTGTCGTAGAACGCCACCACGTTGGCCGAATCGCTCAGCCCCACCATCGGGTACTGGTCGCCCAGGCTGTAGTTGTCGAACGTCAGACCCGACTTGACCTTGGTGTAGTTGGCAGCGACACCGAAGCCGGACTGGCCGAACAGGTGCTGCAGCGCGACTTCCCAGCCATCAAGATGGTCCGAGCGCTGGTTGGCCGGCAGGGTGATGTCGAAGCCGGCGACCGGGTCGCCCGGCTGGCCAACGATGGTGCCAGTGCGCTCCCCGGCCGAGTTGGTGCCGGTGGCGGTGACCCCAGGCTGGCCGTTGAAGTTGTCAAAGATGTAGTTGCGGATGCAGGCCCCGTCGGTGGCGGCACAGAGGCCAGAGGCCAGCGCGGCATTCCAGTAAGCACCGCCCACGGGCGTGTGCAGCTCGCCGGTGTTCTCGCGCACGATGGTGTCGCTGATGAAGTTCTTGATGTTCTTGCGGAAGAAGCCGACCGACGCGTAGCTGGACTCGCCGTAGTACCACTCCAGCGACAGGTCGAAGTTGTCCGAGATCAGCGGCTCCAGGCCCGGGTTGCCGCGCGAGCCGGTGCCGCCCTGGGTGCGCACGATGCCTGCCAGGGTCTGCCCGCTCTGGATCTTGCTCCAGCCCGGACGTCCCAGGCTGCGGCTGTAGCTGCCCCGCAGCACCAGGTTCTCAAGGATGTCCAGCTTCAGGTCCAGATTCGGCAGCACATAGTCGTACTTGCCCTTGCCACCGATGAAGGCGCGATCGTCGGCGTAGTCGATGTTCAGTTCGTTGGCCGAGTTCCAGGTGATGCTCTCAGGCACCCGCACCATCGCCGAGGATTCCACTTCAGTCTGCTCATAGCGCACGCCCGCCGCTACGCTGAACGGCATCGACCAGTCGAACGTGGTGCGGTACTGCAGGTACGCGCTTTTGGAGGTTTCGGTGGTGCGGATGTCGTCGGTGTACTCGGTCGGCGCGTAGTAGCAGGTCGGGCAAGCCGGGCTGCCCGCGCTGCCCACCTGGGCGGCGCGGTCGATCAGGCGACCAAAGTCGAACACCAGGAACTGACCGGTCAGGCGCGGATCGTCATGCCCGGAAAACGCGTCGAAGTACTTCGCCATATCGTCGGCGTACCAGATGCTGTCGTCATAGTCGGCGGGGGTGCCCACGCCACCCCAGGAGTCGCGCTGCATGATCGCCGAGGCCGAACGGTTCTTCACTTCAGCGTAGCCGACGCCAAAGTCCAGCGCCGAGTAGTCGGCAAAGCGGAACACACCGGAGCCCTGGTACTGCTGCACTTCCGACTTGTTGTAGCTGTTCTGGAACACCGAACCGGTGACCAGCGCGTCGGAGGCCTGCACGCCACCCGGCGGCAGCGCGATGTTGATGATCGGCAGATCGCCGCTGTAATCGACCGTGGTGGTGCCGCGCACGAACGCGGCCACGCCGAGCACGCCGGCAGAACCGTACTTGCTGTCCGGCTGCGACTCGGCGCTGGAGTTGTGGAAGTCGAAGGCGAGGTCGAGTGAATCGTTGACCTCCCAGTCCACGTTGAAGCCCAGCGAGTCCATGGTGTTCTTGGTCGCCAGCTGTGCGCCACCCATCGACACGTCCGAGTTGGTCATGTCCTCGCTGTAGATGATCGGCGCGGCAATCGGACCATTGGTCCAGGTGCTGTCGCCGGGGCCGTAGTTGAACCACACCGACAGTTCGCTGCGCTGCTGCTGCACCTTGTTTTCCACATAGGTGTAATCCAGCGTGGTGGTCACGTTGTCCAGCGGCTTCCACTGCAGGGTGGCCTGGCCGTTGGTGCGCTGGCGCTGCACGCCGTTGACGTTGTAGGCGGTGTTCTGCGGGCGGCCGTAGACATCGGTCGCGTCGGGGCGATTGGTGATGCGGTCGGCGTAGCCCGTTCCCGGTTGCGGCAGTGCACGCCCATCCGTACTGTCGCCACGGAAGGTGGCCCAGCCTTCGGCCACGGTGGCCTGGTTGAAGCCGGAATCACGCTCCTGGTAGCTGCCGCTGAGCATGACGCCGAATCGACCGTCAGCGTACTGCTGGCTGAAGATGCCCGACATTTCGCCGGTGAAGTCGTTGCCCTTCAGCGTGCGCGGCAGGTTGTCATTGGAGGTGTCGTTGACCGCCTTCAGGCCGACGCTGATCACCGGCTCGGCTTCCAGCGGGCGCAGGGTCCTGACGTTGATGGTCGCGCCGATGCCGCCGGTGGGATTGTCGGCACGCACGGTCTTGTAGACCTCCACCGCCGAGATCGATTCGGAGGCGATGTTGGCGAAGTCGAACGAACGTGAGCTGGACAAGCCTGCGCCGCCGTCGCCGAGGTTCGAGGCTGGCATCTGACGGCCGTTGAGCAGCACCAGGTTGAAGTCCGGGCCGATGCCGCGCACGGTCACCTTCGAGCCTTCACCGCTGGAGGTGCGGTCGATCGATACGCCGCTGATGCGCTGTAGCGATTCGGCCAGGTTGGTGTCCGGGAACTTGCCGATGTCCTCGGCGACGATGCCGTCGACCACGCCCTGGCTGTCGCGCTTGAGGTTCATCGACGATGCCAGGCTGGCGCGGATGCCGGTGACCTGCACCGCATCCAGCGTGGTCGGGTCGACGCTCTGCGACGAAGCCGCGGTGCTGTCGGTGGTCTGATCCTGCGCCCAGGCCGGGCCGGCCAGAACAGCCAACAGCGCGGAAGTGAGCATTGCCTTGCGGGGTACGGCCTTGTACGTCTTCATGGAAGCTCCCTCCCCAGGGAATTCGGTAGTGACGGTGCGACGGCGTTTGATCGGTTCAACAGCTCATGGGGGCGGATTGGGCCGGCCGCTGACAGCGTTGTCAACAAACTGCCATGTGCAACCGTTTTCGGCGCGTGCCTGCATTGCCTGCGATGCTGCAGGGCATCACCGCGTGATCGCACCGGAAACATGCGGCGCAGGGTGGATTTCCGCAGATTTCAGCCGGCTACATGCAGCCGGTTCAGTCGGGACCATACGTTGTGCAGTGCAGAACAAAACTGCGCAAACCGGTCCCTGATCAGTTTGACCGGTTGTCTGACAGCGCTGGACAACCTGACACGAAGCAGGTTCCATGTGTGGCCGCCGCGTGACCGGTTGCCATACCTGGCCTGACCGCGTTGCGCCTCTTTTTCCCTCCTGCAAGGACAGGCAATGGACACTTCAACCGTGGTGCGCGGGCAGCACGTGCAAGGCAACCGCGTGGCGCTGGCGGTGGTCACCGCCATCTTCTTCATGTGGGGCTTCATCACCTGCCTCAATGACATCCTCATCCCACATCTGAAGGCCGCGTTCTCGCTGACCTGGGTGCAGGCGATGCTGATCCAGTTCACCTTCTTCGGTGCCTACTTCCTGATGTCGCTGCCGGCGGGGCGGCTGGTTGCGGCGGTGGGCTACAAGCGCGGCATCGTCGCCGGGCTGGCGATCGCCGGCGTCGGCGCGCTGCTGTTCTGGCCAGCCGCGCATCTGCATGTATACGGGCTGTTCCTGGGCGCGCTGTTCGTGCTGGCGACCGGCATCACCGTACTGCAGGTAGCGGCCAACCCCTACGTGGCGCTGCTGGGGCCGGAGCAGACCAGCTCGAGCCGGCTGACCCTGGCGCAGTCCATGAACTCGCTGGGCACCACGTTGGCACCGCTGTTTGGTGGGCTGCTGATCCTGTCGGCGCAGCCCCGTAGCGCAGAGGAGCTGGCGGCGCTGCCGCAGGCCGAAGCACTGGCCTACCGGGTGGCCGAAGCACAGTCGGTCCAGCTGCCGTACTTTGGCTTGGCCATTACCCTGTTCGTGCTGGCGGTGGCGATCTGGATGTTCCGGTTGCCGGCGATTGCCGGGGTGGAAGACCAGCCGAGCCGGCCCGGTGGGCTGAAGGAAGCGCTGCGTCATCCGCACCTGCGCTACGGCGTGCTGGCGATCTTCTTCTACGTCGGTGCGGAAGTTTCCATCGGCAGCGTGCTGGTCAATTTCCTGTCCATGCCCGGCATTGGCGAGGGGATGACCGAACAGCAGGCCACCTTCTATGTGTCGCTGTACTGGGGCGGGGCACTGGTGGGTCGCCTGCTGGGCACGTGGTTGCTGGTCCAGGTAGAACCGCGCCGCCTGCTGGGCTGGTTCGCGATCATCGTGATGGGCATGCTGGCGGTGACCATGCTGGGCAGCGGCGGGTTGGCCAAGTGGAGCGTGGTCAGCATCGGTCTGTTCAACTCGATCATGTTCCCGACCATCTTCGCGCTCGCCATTGCCGGCCTGGGACCGCTCACCGGCCAGGGCTCCAGCCTGCTGGTGATGGCCATCGTGGGCGGTGCTGTGATTCCGCTGGCGATGGGCTGGCTGGCCGATCATTACGGCCTGCAGTGGTCGTTCCTGCTGCCGCTGCTGTGCTACGCCTACATCCTGCACTACGCCTGGCGCGGCGCACGCCGCAGCTGAAACATCAGCGACGTCGCGGGGCCTGGGTGGACTCGCGCACCAGCACCGCATGGTCCACCGTGACCATGCGCCCACCCGTGGCTGCGCGGATGCGCTCGATCAGCTGTTCGGTTGCGATCGTGCCCATGCTCGAAGTTGGCTGGCGCACGGTGGTCAGCGCCGGGAAGATGTGTCCGGCAATGGGCGTGTCGTCGAAGCCGCATACCGACAGATCGCGTGGAATGCGCAGGCCGCGCTGTCCGGCAACCCGATACACCGCCGCGGCCATGTCGTCGTTGGCCGCGAAGATCGCGGTAGGTGGCTCGGGTAGATCGAGCAAAGCGTTGGCGGCGGTGATGCCGGATTCGAACGAGAACTGCCCGTTCACCACCAGCGTGGGATCGTAGTCGATGCCGGCGGCGCGCAGCGCCTGGCGGTAACCGGCGTGGCGCCACTGGCACGCCCCGTGCGCGCGTGGACCCTTGATGTGCGCGATGCGGCGGTGACCCTGTGCCACCAGGTGCGCGATCAACTCCACCACCGCGGTGGTCTCATCCATGCGCACGCCGATGTGGCCCTCAGGGTCACGCGGGGCAATGCTGGAATAGGGAATTTCCTGTTCTTCCAGCCAGTCCAGCACTACCGCGTCATCGGTCAGTGGCGGAATCAGCACCACCCCGTCCGGGCGTGAGTTCTCGAACAGCGCGGACAGGTCGGGCAGGGTATGTCGGCCAATACCCACCGGGCCCAGGATCAGGTTGTAGTGGTGCGCATGACAGGCCTCAAGCATGCCATTCTGGATTTCCATCAGGTAGTTGCGCGAGGGGTTGTTGTATACAAGCGCCAGCGAGTACGAGCGCTGGCCGGCCAGGCTGCGCGCCGACAGATTGGGCTTGTAGCCCAGCCGGGTTACTGCCGCCATGACCCGCTCGCGGGTTTCCGCGCGGACATTCGGCTCATGGTTGAGCACGCGCGACACGGTCTTGATCGAAACGCCCGCGACGGCGGCAACATCCTCGATGCGACTGCGCATGATGCGTTGGATCTCCTGGAGGGTGCTGCCGATGGTAGAGCGCCAGTGACATCGGGAGCTTGCCGATGCAGGCGGGATGTTGCCACGTCAGCGGCGAGGAAGGTACTGCGGATTTCCTTGATGCGTTGCAACAGTCAAGGCGGTCCGGGGGCGTCCTGCGCAGGCGCAGCCCTTTATGCACGGTTCGTCGGTTACGCAGCAACACGTCTACGGTTGACACGGCTGCGGCCGACTTATATGACAGCGCTGTCAGGAAGGCCCGTCACGGGGAGCGTGCGGTGTCGGTTCCGTTCTCAACCCGGAGGTAATCGTCCGTGATCAGCGTCAACCGGTCTCTTCTCGCCGCCAGCCTGCTGCTGGCATTGTCCGTCAATGCCAATGCCGCACCGGCCAGCGGCGGTCAGCTGAAGGACTGGCCGCAGGTAAAAAGCGCGATCGCCCAGGACCCGGCCATCGAAAGCCGCGTGCAGGCTATTCTTTCGAAGATGACCCTGGCGCAGAAGATCGGGCAGATGACCCAGCCTGAGATCAAGACCATCACACCCGACCAGGTACGCCAGTACTACATCGGCTCGGTGCTCAACGGCGGCGGCTCCTGGCCCGGCATGAACAAGCACGCGTCAGTGGCGGACTGGCTGGAGCTGGCAGATGCCTACCGCGCCGCCTCGTTGAAGTCCGATGCGGCCACCCCGGTGCCGGTCATCTGGGGGACCGACGCGGTGCACGGTCACAACAACGTTTACGGGGCCACGCTGTTCCCGCACAACATCGGCCTGGGCGCGGCGCGTGACGCCGGACTCATCGAGCGCATTGGTCGTGCCACCGCGCAGTCCACCCGCGCAACCGGCATTGACTGGGTATTCGCACCCACCCTGGCGGTCGCCCACGATCCGCGTTGGGGCCGTACCTATGAAAGCTTCTCGTCCGACCCGGCACTGATCCGTGAGTACGCGCATGCCTACGTCAAGGGTGCTCAAGGGCGCTTCAACGACGACGGCAACGTGGTGACCACCGCCAAGCATTACATCGGCGACGGCGCGACCGACAACGGCCGTGACCAGGGCGAGGCACTGGTTGACCACGCCACCATGGTCAACGTGCACGGCCAGGGGTATTACGGTGCACTGGCCGAAGGCGCGCAGACCGTGATGGCCTCGTTCAACAGCTGGAACGACCGTGCCGGCGGCGTCAACTACGGCAAGATGCATGGCAGCAAAGAACTGCTGACCGATGCACTGAAGAACAAGATGGGCTTCGACGGTTTCGTCGTGTCCGACTGGAACGGCATCGCCCAGGTACCTGGCTGCCGCAACGACAGCTGCGCGCAGGCAATCAACGCCGGCATCGACATGGTGATGGTGCCGGATGACTGGAAGGCATTCATTGCCAACACCATGGCGCAGGTGGAGAAGGGCGAGATTCCGATGGCACGCATTGACGATGCGGTGACCCGGATCCTGCGGGTAAAGCTCCGTGCCGGCCTGTTCGAGCACAAACCGTCTGACAGCCGTTACGCGGGTGATGCCAATGCTGTGCAGCACCGCGAACTGGCCCGCGAAGCCGTGCGCGAATCGATGGTGCTGTTGAAGAACCAGGGCAACGCGCTGCCGCTGCGTCGTGACGCGCGTGTGCTGGTGGTGGGCAAGAGCGCTGACAGCCTGAGTGACCAGTCCGGCGGCTGGTCGCTGACCTGGCAGGGCACTGAAAACACCAACGCCGATTATCTCAACGCGGATTCGGTACTGGGCGCGCTGCGTGCCGAACTGGGTGCCGATCGGGTGACCTACAGTGCCGACGCCAGTGGCGTGGATGCCAAAGCCTTCGACGTGGTGCTCGCCGTGATTGGCGAAACGCCTTACGCCGAAACCAACGGCGACATCCTGCCCTCCGATACCGTCAGTCACAGTCGCGCGCAGCCGCAGGACCTGGCGGTGCTGAAGGCAGCCGCCGCCACCGGTAAGCCGGTCGTTACCGTGTACTTCTCCGGCCGGCCGATGTACACCAACGACCTGCTCAACCTGTCGCAGGCATTCGTGGCCGCGTGGCTGCCGGGCAGTGAAGGCAAGGGCATCACCGATGTGCTGCTGGTGGGTGCCGATGGCAAGCCGGCGCATGACTTCACCGGTACCCTCAGCTTCCCCTGGCCCGGCGTCCCATGCCCGGCTCCGATTGATCGCCCCGATCCCAAGCGCCCGGCGCTGTTCAGGCTCGGCTACGGCCTGCGCTATGCGTCGTCTGCATCGGTACCGCGCCTGCCCGAAGCCAATCCGGATCATTGTGGCGAAGTGACCACGATGCCGATCTTCAATCGCCTCGACAGCATGCCGTTCTCGCTGCACATCGCCGCGAACGGTGCCACCCAGCCGCTCGGCAATGACCTCAACGCCACCCTGCGCTGGCCGCAGGCGGCACCGGTCGCACAGGTGCGCACCGTGCAGATCAACACCCAGCAGGACGCACGCGAAGTGACCTGGCTCGCGCCCGCGCAGCTGATCGCCCGCAGTTCCTCGCGGCGCAACCTGAGCGCGCTCGCGCGCAGCAGCGGCGCGCTGCAGTTCGACGTAGTGGTGCAGAACAAACCGACCACGCCGGTCAAGGTCACCATGCAGTGCGGCACCGGCTGCGAGGGTGGGGTCGACATCACCTCGGTGCTGGCCGGACTGTCGCCGGGTCAGAAGCACACCGTCAGCATTCCGCTGGCCTGCTTCGCCAAGCAGGGCGTCGACCTCGGCGCGGTGGAGGCCCCATTCGTGGTGACCGGCGACAAGCCGCTGGTCGCCGCCTTCACCCAGGTGCAACTGGCGGCCAAGGCCACGGGCAACGTGAGCTGCCCATGACGTAGAGCCGGGCTTGCCCGGCTGAAGCGCGCGTAATCCATCACATCGCCGGGCAACGCCCGGCGATCTTCGTTTCTACTGAAACGCGGTTGCCCACGCGGCCTGGATCTCCAGGCTAGCGGCCGCCCGATTCCGCTCCCTGGCATCGAGAAAGGGAGCCGTGGTCATGCGGCGCTCAACGACATCCGGCTTGATGATGCCTGCGCGGATACCCTGGCGAACCCAGTGCTGGTCGCGGCGTTCGTTACGCGCCAGCTTCGCTACCGCACAGTCATGGGGGTCAAGGTAAAAGCCCGATGACGCCTTCAGGATGTGCCACCCGATGCAGGCGTTCTTCCCAGCCGTCGGGAAGCGCTGCCAGGAAGAGGCTGACTGCATCGGCGTACAGGCCCTTTCTGCTCGGCGAACTCGGGCTCTGGGCCTGGCTGACGCGCGATCTCTCCGGCGCGGCCGGGGTCCAGTCTTGGATAGAAGTCGACGTCGATGGACATCAGCATCTCATCCGGTGCAGGTATCTCGGAGGCCAATACCTACAGGCTTCCAATGATGACGAATTCCTTGTGATTGCTCAGCTTGCTGGCTTCGACCAGCAACTCTCCGACGCGATCAATGTCGGCAGGGGTCTCAGGCGTTGGCTTCGCCATGTTGCAGTTCCTTGCGATACCTGGGTTCCTTGTAGACGAAGCCGAACGGAGAGTTCTGAACCAACGCGTTGGCGTTGTGACCGCGCAGCATTTCCGGAATGCTGTTGGCTGGGTCCAGCAGGATCCGGCGCCAGGCGCGGACGTAGTAGGGGCTGGCGATTCCGCCCGATTCCCACACTTTCACATTGCGCAGTGCCCGATTGATCAATCGGGTGGTTCTGGCGTCGTCGAACCTGGCTAGATCAGCCGCAATTGCGTGATGCACTTTGCGAAGCGCGGCATAGCGGGCCTTGGCCTCCTTGAGCGCCGCTTGCCGTGCGGCAATGCGATCAGCCGCGGGGGCGGCTGAGCTGGGCACAGTCGGCAGGAGCTTGGAATTCGCCATCCCCCGCAGAATAAGGCCTGACGCTCCTTGGTCAAGGTTGCTGGCTGACGTAGAGCCGGGCTTGCCCGGCTGAAGCGCCCGTTATCCATCACATCGCCGGGCGACGCGCGGCGATGTCGTTTTAGGACCATCTTCAAGGGATACCCGGCACCCGCCCGGTATCGTGCCCGTCAATCGCGCGCGAGAAGGTCGGCTATGACAGGGGTGCATGTACTGGGCGGGGTGTCGCTGGTGATCGTGGTGGCAGCGTCGTCGGCGGTGAGGACGGGTTTAAGCGCGCATGTGGACGAGCGCCAGGCGACAGCGGCGGTCGCGGCAGGCGACGACGAGGTCGGTGCCCGGATACAGATGCCTGCGCGGGACGAGGGTGTGGTGCCTGCAGCGTTTGGACCGTTGCGGGATCGCATGCGGCCGTGATGGATTCGAATTCCGGGTAAAGCCGATTTCGTTCCGAGGTCATGCGTTACCGGGCGTGGGCGGTTTCACGGCCGTCGTCTGTCGACCGACGCTACCGGGCCGACGTGCTTTTGATTTTCGATGGCCACCGATGGAGTGTCGGCAATCACCCCGTCTGCGCGGATAACAAAAGGCCCCGCCGAAGCGGGGCCTTTTGCGATAACAACGAAGCAGCCGATCAGCGCTTCATCGAGCCGAAGAACTCGTCGTTGGACTTGGTGTTCTTCATCTTGTCCAGCAGGAATTCCATCGCCGCGATTTCGTCCATCGGGTGCAGCAGCTTGCGCAGGATCCAGATCTTCTGCAGCAGCTCCGGCTCGATCAGCAGGTCTTCGCGACGCGTGCCCGAACGGTTGATGTCGATTGCCGGGTAGACGCGCTTCTCGGTGATGCGACGGTTCAGGTGCACTTCGCTGTTGCCGGTGCCCTTGAATTCTTCGTAGATCACTTCGTCCATCTTGCTGCCGGTGTCCACCAGCGCCGTGGCGATGATGGTCAGGCTGCCGCCTTCTTCCACGTTACGTGCCGCACCGAAGAAGCGCTTCGGACGGTGCAGCGCGTTGGCGTCCACACCACCGGTCAGCACCTTGCCGGAGCTCGGCACCACGTTGTTGTAGGCGCGCGCCAGACGGGTGATCGAGTCGAGCAGGATCACCACGTCCTTCTTGTGTTCCACCAGGCGCTTGGCGCGCTCGATGACCATTTCGGCCACCTGCACGTGGCGCGCGGCCGGTTCGTCGAACGTCGAGCTGATCACTTCGCCGCGCACCGTGCGCTGCATTTCGGTCACTTCTTCCGGACGCTCGTCGATCAGCAGCACGATCATGTGCACTTCCGGATGATTGGTCGTGATCGCCGTGGCGATCTGCTGCATCATCATCGTCTTACCGGCCTTCGGCGGCGACACGATCAGCGCACGCTGGCCCTTGCCCTGCGGGGCCATCAGGTCGAGGATGCGGCCGGTGATGTCTTCCGACGAGCCGTTGCCCCGTTCCAGGGTGAAGCGCTTGCGCGGGAACAGCGGGGTCAGGTTTTCGAACAGCACCTTGTTCTTCGACGCTTCCAGCGGCTCACCGTTGATGGTGTCCACGATCGACAGCGCGAAGTAGCGTTCGCCGTCCTTCGGGAAGCGGATGCGGCCGGAGAGGTGGTCGCCGGTGCGCAGGTTGAAGCGACGGATCTGGCTCGGCGAGATGTAGGTGTCGTCCGGGCCGGCCAGGTAGCTGGCCTCGGCCGCACGCAGGAAGCCGAAGCCGTCCGGCAGGATTTCCAGCACGCCGTCGGCGGCGACGCCGTCACCGTGGCGGGTCAGCACCTTCAGCAGCGCGAAGATCACGTCCTGCTTGCGGGCGCGGGCGACGCCTTCGGAGATCTGCAGCTGCTCGGCAATTTCCAGCAGCTTCTGCGCCGGCATGCGCTTGAGGTCGCTCAGCGAGTAGACCGGGAAGCCCTCGGGCACCTGCGGCTGCTGGCGCGGCACGAAGTTCTGCTGCTCGCCGTTGTCCTGCGGCATGCCGTCGTCGCGGAAACGGTCGTTGCGGTTGCGGTCGCGGTCGCGGCGGTTGCGGAAGCGGTCACGGCGGTTGCCCTGGCCCTGTCCCTGCTGGTACGGGTTCTGGTTCTGCCCGCCCTGTGCGTTCTGATTCTGGTTCTGGTGACGCTGCTGGCCACCTTCGCCGCCGTCCTGGCCGCCGCTCGGGGCCTGGGAGCCTTCGCCCGATGCGCTGGCCGCAGGCG
>NZ_RHPP01000065.1 GCF_003935715.1 Stenotrophomonas sp. 278
GAGGCGGTGACCGTGGTGGTCGAGGCCGTGGCTGACGGGGCCACCCGCGCGCAGTTCCCGGAACTTCCGGAGCTGGACGCCGGTGTGGGCGCGCAGGTGTTCGCCGAGCCGGCGCAGTTCGACGAAACCTTCAGCAACAGCACGCCGCAGCTGAAGCTGACCCGGCGCTACGCGATCGTGCCGCGGGCATCGGGGTCGCTGGTCGTGCCCGGTCTGCGCGTGCCGTGGTGGGATGTCCGCAGCGGGCAGGCGCAGACGGCGCGCCTGCCCGATCTCACGTTGACGGTCGGCCCTGGCAACGGTAGTGCTGCCGCCGTGCCGCCGCCCACGCCGGTGGACACCCGCGAGGCATTGCCCGGGACTGACGACGCACTGGCCCCACGGGCCGCACCCGAAGCCGCGCCAAGGCCCTGGGGCTGGATCGCGGCGGCCTGCGGATTCGCCCTGCTGTGGCTGCTGACCCTGTGGTGGGCATGGCGGCAGCGTCAGCGGCGGTCTGCACTTGTTGGTACCGCATTGCCCCGCACGGCGGCGGCCAGGCCCGGATTGGCGCAGCTGCGCCAGCAGCTGGACACGGCAGGGCTTGATGAAATCGTCGATACACTGGCGGCCATGGGCGGAGTGCAGGGCCTGCAAGGGGTTCTGGAACACCTGTCCGACCCTGTCCAGCGGCAGGCGTTGATCGACATGCAGGCGGCGCGCTGGAGTCCCCAGGGTGGCAACGTGGCCCAGGCACGCCAGTCGCTGCGCCGTGCCTTCCATGACGGACCGCACTGGCAGGTGGCCGCTGCGACCGACCACACTGGCCTGGCTCCGCTGTATCCCCCGGGCCGTTGATGGCGGCCCGGCAGCCCCTGCCGGCTTTGCTAAGCTGTCCGATCACCACAGGAACACCGTTCGATGACCGACGCCGTAACCCCCGGGCAGACGCCGCCCCGCAAGAAGCTGCCCCTGCACTGGAAAATGGGTATCGGCTTCGCGCTGGGCCTGATCCTGGGCCTGATCGTCCACGCCCTCGGCGGCAGCATCGACGGCCTGACCGAGGCCGCACGGGCGGTGATGACCTATGTCACCACGCCGCTGTCGGGGCTGTTCCTCAATCTGATCTTCATGCTGATCGTGCCGCTGATCTTCTCCGCCCTGGTGATGGGCGTTTCGGAGATGGGCGACATCCGCGCGCTCGGCCGGATCGGCTGGAAAACCCTGGCCTACACCGTGGTGCTGTCCGGTGTGGCCGTGGGCATCGGTCTGGTGCTGGTCAACGTACTCAAGCCGGGCGTGGGCGTGGACCCGGCCATGGCCTCGCAGCTGCTGCACGAAAACGTCGAGCGTAGTCGTGAGATCGTCGCCAACATCGGCGAACAGCCCAAGGGCATGGACATGCTGCTGTCGATCGTGCCCAGCAACGTGCTGGCGGCAGCGTCCAGCAACGGCGCGATCCTGTCGCTGATGTTCTTCGCGCTGATGTTCGGCATCGGCATGGTGCTGTCGCCGGATGACAAGGTGGCGACCCTGCGCAAGGGCATCGAGGGTGTGTTCGAGATCTCGATGACCCTGATCAACCTGGTCATCCGCCTGGCCCCGTACGCGGTCGCCTGCTTCATGTTCAACCTGGCCGCGATCTTCGGTTTCGACCTGCTGGTCAGGCTGGGCGCGTACGTGGGCGTGGTGGTGCTGGCGCTGGGCCTGCACATGGTGGTCAGTTACGGCGTGGCGGTGTGGTTGTCCGGGCGTTCGCCGCTGGCGTTCTTCCGCGACACCCAGGAAGCCACGGTGATGGCGTTCTCGACCGCTTCCAGCAATGCCACCCTGCCGACCGCGCTGCGCGTGGCCGACCAGATGGGCCTGCCGCAGCGCGTATCACGCTTCGTGCTGACCGTGGGCGCGACCGCCAACCAGAACGGCACCGCGTTGTTCGAGGGCGTCACGGTGATCTTCCTGGCGCAGTTCTTCGGCGTGGAGCTGAGCATCACCCAGCAGCTGATGGTGATGGTGGTCTGCATCCTCGGCGGCATCGGCACCGCCGGCGTGCCCTCCGGCTCGCTGCCGGTGGTGGCGATGATCTGTGCCATGGTCGGCGTCGATCCGATGGGCATCGGCCTGATCCTGGGCGTCAACCACTTCCTGGACATGTGCCGCACCGCGCTCAACGTCACCGGCGACCTCGCCCTGACCACGCTGGTGGCCAAGGGGGAGCGTGACGAGCATCACACTATTGATCCTGTCGCCTCTGGCAATTGATCCAAACCTTGATGACAGGGATACTGCCCCGGCGCATGGAAGGTGCCGGGGTAGGTGCCGTGCGGGGAAAGGAGCAATAACATGAGGAAGATGTATCTGGTGGTGGCCGCACTCGGAATGCTGGCCTTCGACGTCAGCGCCAAGTCGGAATGCCCGAACTACGAAGTGGAAGGCAGCTACCTGGCCGGTCGCCGCTTCAGCAACTGGGACATCGTCCCGGTCAGTGCGGACGTCGCGTTCAAGCGGATCAAGGTCGAAGGCGTGTCCTCCGGTCTGACCATCAAGTCGGAAGACAAGGATTCGGGCCTGCTGATGTTCGAGCAGAGCGTGTCCAATGGCAGCCGCGGCCAGATCACCCTGCCGTGGAACGTGGTGATCACGCCGGAAGGCAAGAACTCGGCGAAGGTCAAGGTGATCAAGACCACGCCGTCCGGCTACATGACCGGCGAGAAGTTCCAGAAGGAATCCATGTGCGCCGTGATCAACTCGGCCACCGGCGAAGCCTGATCGGCCTCATCGTGATTCAAGACGCCCCGCCCAGCGGGGCGTTTCTGTTTCCGGGACGCGCTTTCACAAGGCTGACCATCCTGTCCTGACCCGGTCGGTCGACTATGGGACAATGTGCCGCCCGCAGCTTCGCGGCCGCCTCCCATTCCGACAGAACCATGACGCAGCCCACCCGCCGCCAGTTGGCCAACGCCATCCGCTTCCTTGCCGCTGATGCGGTCGAAACCGCCAAGTCCGGGCATCCCGGCATGCCGATGGGCATGGCCGATATCGCCGAAGTGCTCTGGAACGATTACCTCCGTCACAACCCCAACAACCCGAAGTGGTTCAACCGTGACCGTTTCGTGCTGTCCAACGGCCATGGCTCGATGCTGCAGTACGCGCTGCTGCACCTGAGCGGCTACGACCTGCCGATCGAGCAGCTCAAGCAGTTCCGCCAGCTGGGCAGCAAGACTGCCGGTCACCCGGAACACCATGAAACCCCGGGTGTGGAAACCACCACCGGTCCGCTCGGCCAGGGTCTGGCCAACGCGGTCGGTTTCGCGCTGGCCGAGAAGCTGCTGGCACAGCGCTACAACCGCCCCGAGCATGAAATCGTCGACCACCGCACCTGGGTGTTTCTGGGCGACGGCTGCCTGATGGAAGGCGTGTCGCACGAAGCGGCCTCGCTGGCCGGCACCTGGGGCCTGGGCAAGCTGGTCTGCTTCTGGGATGACAACCACATCTCCATCGACGGCAACACCGAAGGCTGGTTCACCGACAACACCCCCGAGCGTTTCGAAGCCTATGGCTGGAACGTGGTGCGCGGCGTCGATGGCCACGATCCGGAGAGCATCAAGGCGGCGATCGACGGCGCGCTGGCGCAGTTTGACAAGCCGACCCTGATCTGCTGCCGCACCACGATCGGTTTTGGTTCGCCGGGCAAGGCGGGCAAGGAATCCAGCCACGGCGCACCGCTGGGCAAGGACGAACTGGAAGCCACCCGCAAGGCACTGGACTGGAACTACGGCCCGTTCGAGATTCCGGAAGAGATCTACGCCGGCTGGCGTGCAGGCGGCACCGGCACCCTGCGCCAGGCCGAGTGGGAACAGCAGTTCGACAAGTACGCCGCGCAGTACCCGGCCGAAGCCGAAGAGCTGACCCGTCGCTCGCGCGGTGAGTTGCCGGAGGACTTCCTGGCCAAGGCGGACGCCTACATCGCGCAGGTGCAGGCCGAAGGCCCGACCATCGCCTCGCGCAAGGCTTCGCAGCTGGCCATCGAAGCGTTTGCGCCGCTGCTGCCGGAACTGGTGGGCGGTTCGGCCGACCTGGCGCACTCGAACCTGACCCTGTGGAAGGCGAGCAAGTCGGTCGCCACCGATGATCCCAACGCCAACTACGTGTATTACGGCGTGCGCGAGTTCGGCATGACCGCGATTGCGAACGGGCTGGCCCTGCATGGCGGGTTCATTCCGTTTGATGCGACTTTCCTGGTGTTCAGCGACTACGCGCGTAACGGCGTGCGCATGAGCGCGCTGATTCCGGCGCATGCCATCCACGTGTACACCCACGATTCGATCGGCCTGGGTGAGGACGGTCCGACCCACCAGCCGGTGGAGCACCTGGCCTCGCTGCGTTACATCCCGAACAACGACGTGTGGCGTCCGTGCGATGCGGTGGAATCGGCGGTGAGCTGGAAGTCGGCGATCACGCGCAAGGACGGCCCGAGCTGCCTGGTGTTCAGCCGCCAGAACCTGCCGCACCAGCCGCGCGATGCCGAGCAGGTGGCGCAGATTGCCCGCGGCGGTTACGTGCTGGCCGACGCCGAAGGCGGCGTGCCGGACGTGATCCTGATCGGTACCGGTTCGGAAGTGAGCCTGGCCGTCGCCGCCAAGGCCGAGCTCGATGCCGCCGGCATCAAGACCCGCGTGGTATCGATGCCGTCCACGGACGTGTTCGAACGCCAGGATGCCGGCTACCGCGAAGCGGTGCTGCCCAATGCCGTGCGCAAGCGCGTGGCCGTTGAGGCTGGCGTGACCGGCTTCTGGCGTCAGTACGTGGGTCTGGACGGTGCGGTGGTCGGTATCGACACCTTCGGTGCCTCGGCCCCGGCTGACGCGCTGTACAAGCACTTCGGCATCACCACCGAGCACGTGGTCGCTGCCGCCAAGGCACAGCTGGCCAACTGATCGTTGCCGGTTTGAAACCCAACGGCGCTCACCGGCAACGGTGAGCGCCTTTTTTGTTTGCCATGTCCTGATTGCTCGATTTCCGTAGAGCCGGGCTTGCCCGGCTGGTGCTGGATCTGTGCGAAAAGGCGGTATTCACGGAATCCCTGGTTTGGCGGCCCGGGCCGCCACGACAATCCGTCGGTGGCGATCGAAAATCAAAAGCCACATCGCCATCGGGCGGATTCCGGGTTGCCTGGGCCCGGTAGCGTCGGTCGACAGACGACGGCCGTGAAATCCCCAACATCCGGTAACGCATGACCCCGGATCGGGACCGCCTGTGGTACCCGGGCAAGCCCGGCGCTACGCCGTCCGCGCCAGCCCCAGCCGCACCAGCCGCGCTTCGAGCTTTTCGCCGAACGTGTTCGGTGCATCCAACCCCATGCGCTGCAGATACACCACGTCACCATCGCCGGCAGGTTGCCGCAATGCCGCGAGAACGGTGCGCAGCTTGCCCCCGCGTGTGGCCGTGTTCTGCTTCAACCAGCCGAGTGCCTTTACCAGGTGCTGCTCCACCTCGGTGAAATCACTGCCCAACGGATAATCCGGCAGTTCGCCCGATTGACGGAACGGGGCCAGCGCCGCGCTGACCGCCGCAGTACTGTTCCGCTCACGCCATCGCGCCGGAGCAGTAAACGATGCCGCCAGCTTCTTCGACGCCTTCGCCGTCTGCAGCAGCTCATCCTGGAATGCCGCATCGGTAATGGCCGCCATGTTCACCACGCAGACTTCGTCGGTGAGGTTGCGCAGGTCAGCAATGCCGTACTCATTGATGTAGATGTCGCGCAGATGCCGTGGAATGGTGGTATGCCCATAGTTCCAGCGTACGTTCGACTGCAGGCCGCGCGCGTCCTCACGCGTGGCCCGGAACAGCAACGCGCTGCGCGCTTCCGGCAACGCATGCGCCATTGCCACGAAGTTGTACTGGCCACCGACGCCCGACACCACCCGACCATCCTCCAGCGCATCTGACGTTGCCGCGCCGAGCGCGGTGGCCATCATGCAGGAGTTGAAGAAGCGCGCATGACGGCGCTGCAATCGCTCAAGCGTCTCGTTGCCGCCGTACAGTTGATTGATCTCGCTGATGCGGCGCATGCCGATGGCCCGGCATTCGTCCTCCGGCAGGTCGCGCAGCCATTGGTAGAAGTCCGGCGAACCCAGATAGAACGCGCCGTGCAGATACTCGCCTTCTGCTTCCAGCGTCGCGTGGTCGATGCTCAGCGTGCTGCCATTTTCGATCCGCTGCATCAGCGCCAGATCGTCGTGCACTTTGCGCCGGATCACCCCGGTCTGCACCAGCCGCCGGAAGCCTTCGTTGAGCATCTCGCTGCAGCCGTACAGGCCGACTTCGAACGGCTCCAGGCCGCCGCACTCGCGCACTGTCGGGTTCTCTTCGAGCGTCGGATCCAGCGCCCGCAGTATCTGCCGGTAGCGCGCGTTGTCGGTGTGGCGCAGCACCAGCGCGTGGCTGATCGCATCGGCCAGCGTGCCGATGCCGATCTGCAGGGTGCCACCGTCGCGCACCAGCGTGCTGGCATACAGCCCAATGGCATAGTCGGCGTCGCTCACAGGCTGTCGCGGCAGGCCGAACAGGGCGGGGTAGGGCGGGGGCGGGGTGATCACCAGGTCGAAGAAACTCACGTCCACCGTCGCAGACCCGCCCAGATACGGCAGCTGCGGATCGATCTCGGCGATCAGCAACGGGCGCGGCAGGCCGCGTGCGGCCATTGCGTCCAGCGTGTCCTGGGTGATGTCGTTGTTGCACGACAGCGACAACCGTCGGTCGTCCGGTCGCATCGCCACCTTCTGCACGATGGCGTGGGGCGCGCGTTGCGCCACCGCGTCCGCCGCATGCGTGTAGTTCAGGCTGGTGTAGGCGCGCTGCGCCTGCGACGAGCCCAGCAGTGCGCCGGACTGCATGTAGAACTCCTCGACCTGTACATGCGGCGGAAGACGATCGCGCGCCACGGCATCGGCGTAGGCCAGGCGTGGGAAGTCCGCGCCAAAGTGGCGATCGGCAAAGGGTGCCATGAACCGGCCTTCCAGGCCGTCGCGCGGCGGGTGTGGCGGATTCAACGACAACGCGGTGTACAACTGCAATGGCCTTGACGCGTCGCCTTCGACCCGCGCGTACAACGCGTTCAACAGACGGTGCGGCTTGCCCAGCGCCAGCGGCGCGCCGATGCGCAGCGGGCCATCCACGCGTTGCAGCAGCCAGTCGACAGCAGCGTCCAGGTCGGTGAGGTGATCGGTCATCCAGCGGGTATCCGGTAGCGCCGGCTGTGGGCCGGCATGAACATGGGAGGCATTACAGCATTTCGGGCTTGAACAGACGGCGACGCGACACCGTTGGTCCTGCGCACATGAACTGCCCGTCGCCCTGGTAATGCACCGTGCGTGGCCGCTTCGGGACGGGCGCGACATGCGCGCGGACCACTTCCCAGATGAAAAGGCCGTAGGGTCTGATCTGCCGTGCGTCATGCAGCCGGCACTCGAAGCTGGCGTGACATGCGGTCAGAAGCGGCGCGTCCACGTCTGTGGCTGCAGTGGTCTCCAGTCCAAATGCGTCGAACTTGTCGGTGTCAGCGCCGCTGCAGTTGCCGATGCGCACGACGGCGTCGAGCTGATCCACGGTGGGCAGGTTGATCACGCACTGCCGCCTGCGCCGGACCAGTTCGAAGCTGTGGTTGCCCGGCGAGATCATGGTCGCTACCAGAGACGGCGTGAACTCCAGCACGGTGTGCCAGCCCAGCGTCATCACATTGCGCTGCTGTTGCCAGGCAGACGTGATCAGGACGATGGGGCCCGGCTCGAGATAGCGACGCACCTCGGTCACCGGGAAATCGCGTTTGGACGCGCGGGGCATGGCCACCTCCAGGGAATTTCACTCGATCCTCGCAGCGACGGGATGAATCGGGTGTCGAAAGCAGGGCTTGACATCGATTCCGATTACATGCGTAATCGAACCGTCGATTACAGGTGTAAATGATGAGTGGGATAAGCGAAGCCGAAGCCGTTGTCATGGAGGTGCTGTGGGCGCGGCATCCCCTCGGAGCCGATGAGGTGGTTGCCGCACTGGACGAACGCCAATGGGCCGAACCCACCATCAAGACGCTGCTCAACCGTCTGTTGACCAAGGGTGCCATCAGCGCCAGTCGTGAGGGTCGTCGCTATCTCTATTCGCCGGTGCTGCAACGGCAAAGCTGGGTCGCCGAGCAGAGCAGCGGCCTGCTGGACAAGCTGTTCGCGGGCCGGGTGGCCCCGCTGGTGGCGCACTTCAGCCAGCGGGGGGAGCTGAGTGCACAGGACATCGCCGAACTGAAGCAGCTGATACAGGAACTTGACCATGACTAGCCTGCTGCAGTCACTGTGGGTGGCCAGTCTGTGGGGTGCGATATCGGTCTTGCTGGTTTCTGCGATGCGCCCGCTGCTGCGGTAGCCTCGGTCCGCGCCTGGCTGTTCAAGCCCGCGCTGCGCGAGGGCAGAGCCGTAGCACTGACGTATCGGCCGTAGAGCCGGGCTTGCCCGGCTCCCGCAGCAGCCGGGCAAGCCCGGCTCTACGCGCCACCCTGGATATTTGCCTTCACTGACGGATGCATCAGCTTCGGCTCCGCCAAGGTGGCGTCGCGTGCCTGCCGGGTGGCCACAAAATCGGCCTCGCTCACCCCTTCGCGCAGATGGATGTTGTGCATCCGTTGCGCACCGATGGTGGTTTCGTTGGCCACCTCGCGCCCACCCGGACCATAGTCGTGACAGATGAACACCCGGGTTGAGTCGGGCAGGGCGAACAGACGCTGTATCGAGCGGTACAACAACACCGCATCGCCGCCGGGAAAGTCGCAGCGCGCGGTGCCGCCATCGGGCATGAACAACGAGTCGCCGGTGAACACCGCGTCGCCGATCCGGTAGGCCACGCTGTCCGGGGTATGCCCGGGTACCGCGATCACTTCGGCGTCGAGTCCGCCAAGCGCGAAGTGTTCACCGTCAGCGAACAGGTGATCGAACGGCGCACCGCTGGCCGGCACCGCCACGCCGTAACGGGGCGCGAAGGCGCGCTGCACCTCGGTGATGCCTTCGCCCATCGCCAGCCTGGCCTGCGGCCACTGCTGTCTGAGACGGCGGCCGGCGCTGACATGGTCGGCATGCGCATGGGTTTCCAGCAGCCATCGCACCTGCAGGGCCTGCGCGTCGACGTGCGCCCGCAGGGCCTGCAGGGAGGCCTCGCCGGTTGCGCCGGTGTCCGGGTCGTAATCCAGTACCGGGTCGATCACGGCTGCCTGCCGCGTGGCCGGGTCATGCACCACGTAGCTGAAGGTATGGCTGTCGGGGTGGAAGAACGCGGCAACGTGCAGCGGCATGATCGAGTCCTCAGCGCTTGCCCAGCGTGTCATTCAGCAGTACTGCCAGGCGTTCGCCGGCCAGACGCAGTTCGCGTTCGGCGACCGGCAGGTAGGTGTCGGTGTAAGCGGGAGACAGCGTACGCTTGGGCGGGTAAACGCCGGGTGCAACGGCGATGCGGCAGCTGGCCTCGGCCCAGCTCACGGCATCGGCGGCGATGTTGGCGCGCTTGCCGAACTTCGGCTTCGGCAGCTTGTTCAGACGTGCGGCATAGGCGTCGTCGTCCAGCTTGCGGGTATTGAGCATGCCGCTGTCCCATAGTGAATGCAGGTTGGTGCCGCGGCCGTTGTACTGCACCTGGAAATCGTTGCCGCCCTTGTCGTGGCCATAGCCGGCGTGCATGGGCTGGTGGATGTCGCCGACGAAATGCACGACGAACTTCAAGGCCTGTGCGCGGTCGCTGTCGCTGCGGCTGCGGTCGCCGAGAATGGCGGTCTGCGCCTTCAGCGCCTCGACGACGCAGTTGCCGTTGCTGCACTGCGTTGCAGGCAGGTACTGGCAATCGTCCTCGCCCATGTTGATGTAGTGCCAGCGCGCCGAACGTCGCCCCAGGCCCGGGTCTTTGGCACGCAGTTCGTCCGCCCATGGCGCGATCGCGGCCAGGCTCGGGGTGGGCTCGGCCGCCAGCAGGCGCGCCACTTCGGCGCGGGTGGCCGGGGTCAGGCGCGATTCGGCGACCCGCGCAACCAGACGGTGGCCTTGAGCGCCCCAGGCGAGGGCATCGGTGGAGACGAACGTGAGGGCCAGGGCGAAGGCACCGGCGCAGAATCGGGAGGAGATCTTCATAGGCCCATTCTAGCGGGCGGGGCTGTCGCCCACCTTGACCGGATGTGGCTGTGCGGACGCGCAAAAAAAGACCCCGGCCGAAGCCGGGGCAAATGCTTTGCTGCGAGGGGTGTTGCTCGGTTCGATTCTGATCCGCCGATCAGAACTTGAAGACGTAGGCCACGCCGTACACCAGCGGGTCGATGTTGACGGTGCCGATCTTTTCACCGTCAAGCTTGACCTTGCTGTCGATGTCGATCCAGCGCACGTCGACGCGCAGCGAACCATTCTCGGCGACCTTGAAGTCCAGGCCGGCATGCGCGGCCAGGCCCCAGGAGTCCTCCAGCTTCAGGTCCGCACCGGCCAGTGCGCCAGTGGTTTCCTCGCTGAAGAAGGTGGTGTAGTTGACGCCGGCACCGACGAACGGCGAAACCTTGCCCTGGCTGTTGAAGTGGTACTGCAGGGTGACCACCGGCGGCAGGTGCTTGGTGCTGCCGACGCGTCCCAGGCCGTTGATGTTGATGTCGTGCTTGAAGGGCAGGGCGGCCAGCACTTCGATGCCAAGGTTGTCGGCGATGAAGTATTCGCCGGTGATGGTCGGCTTGATGTCGCTGTCGACGTCAACTTCCAGGCCGCCGGCCAGGGTGCCGTTGTCGGACTTGGGGGCCACCTGGTGCACGCCGGCACTGATGGTCCAGTCGCCCTTGGACTGGGCCATGGCCGGGGCGGCAGCCAGCGACAGGGCGACGGCGAGGCTGGACAGCAGGAGGGTGGAGGTCTTGCGCATGAGGAAGTCTCGTTGCGGGGTGGAATGGGGCCAGTTTTCCCGCCCGGGCTTCACCCCGCCTTGATCCGGATCAATCCGGCCGGGCCGCTCAGCCGGCGGTCAGCCAGCACGGGCGTGGTCGGGGGCCGCCGGAGGACGGGCTTTGCTAGAATGGCGTCCCTTTCCATCGGCGCCGCACCGTCGCGGCTGCAGGAGCTTGTGAACATGGCAATCAAGGTTGGCATCAACGGTTTCGGTCGCATCGGTCGCAACGTGCTGCGTTCGGCGGTGCTGAACTTCGGCAATGACATCGAAATCGTGGCCATCAACGATCTGCTGGAGCCCGATTACCTGGCCTACATGCTGAAGTACGACTCCGTCCACGGCCGCTTCAAGGCCGACGTGAGCGTGTCCGGCAGCGACCTGCTGGTGAACGGCAAGAAGATCCGCCTGACCCAGGAACGTGACCCGGCCAACCTGAAGTGGGACGAAGTGGGCGTGGACGTGGTGATCGAGTCGACCGGCCTGTTCCTGACCAAGGAAACCGCGCAGAAGCACATCGATGCCGGCGCGAAGAAGGTCATCCTGTCGGCTCCGTCCAAAGACGACACGCCGATGTTCGTCTACGGCGTGAACGACAAGACCTACGCTGGCCAGGCGATCATCTCCAACGCTTCGTGCACCACCAACTGCCTGGCTCCGCTGGCCAAGGTGATCAACGACAAGTGGGGCATCAAGCGCGGCCTGATGACCACCGTGCATGCTGCCACCGCCACCCAGAAGACCGTTGATGGCCCGTCCAACAAGGACTGGCGCGGTGGCCGCGGCATCCTGGAAAACATCATTCCGTCCTCCACCGGTGCCGCCAAGGCGGTGGGCGTGGTGATTCCGGAACTGAACAAGAAGCTGACCGGCATGAGCTTCCGCGTGCCGACCTCGGACGTCTCGGTGGTCGACCTGACCGTGGAACTGGAAAAGGAAGCCACCTACGCTGAAATCTGCGCCGAAGTGAAGGCACAGAGCGAAGGCGCGCTGAAGGGCATCCTGGGCTACACCGAAGACAAGGTCGTGGCGACCGACTTCCGCGGCGAAACCCACACCTCCGTGTTCGACGCCGAAGCCGGCATCGCGCTGGACGGAACCTTCGTCAAGCTGGTGTCCTGGTACGACAACGAATGGGGCTACTCCAACAAGTGCCTGGAAATGGCCAAGGTTGTGGCTGCCAAGTAATCGGCTTCATCGGTAAATCAGAAGCGGCGCGTTCCCGGAAAGGGGCGCGCCGTTTTTTTTTGCCATCGACCATTCCTGCCATCAGGTAGGATGATCGCGTGCCGCAGGTACCGACCCTTGGGGAAGGGCGCGGCGTTTGCTAGAGGATGACGTGGAATGGAAGCTTTGATTGTCCTGGCCATATTGCTGCTGCTGGCCGTATTCGTGCTGCTGGCGGTTGCCCTGGTCACGGTTGGCGGCCTGCGCCGCCGCGTGGCCGCGCTGGAAGCAACCGTGCAGGCGGCCCAGGCTACGCCGGTGCCCGAAGCCGCAGCGGCACAGCCGTGGCGCGAACCTGCCCCTGCCGCGCCATTGGCAGCAGAACCTGTACCGCAGCCGGCTCCGGCCGCCGTCGTCGACCCCGTGGCGGCGCGCACCGCGCCACCCCCGCTGCCACCGCCTGCGCCGACCGCACCACCAGTGCCGCCGCTGTCACAGGGCCCGAACTTCATCGAACGGGCCATCGGTACCGTCAAGACCTGGTTCACCGAGGGCAACGTGCCGGTCAAGATCGGCATGCTGGTGCTGCTGGCCGGTGTTGCCGCGCTGCTCAAGTACGCCAGCGACCAGGGATGGCTCAGTGCGCCGATCGAACTGCGACTGGCCGCCATCGCGGCGGGCGCATTGGGTCTGCTGGTGTTCGGCTGGGTCCAGCGCGAGCGTCGCCGCCTTTTTGCATTGGCGCTGCAGGGCGGGGCCATCGGCATCCTGCTGCTCACCATCTTCGCCGCCTTCAAGCGCTACGAACTGATCGAGCCCGCCATCGCCTTCGGCATGAGCATCCTGCTGATTGCAGGCCTTGGCGTGCTGGCCGTGGTGCAGAACTCGCGCACCCTGGCCGTGCTGGGCATCCTCGCGGGCTTCATGGCACCGATCTGGCTGTCCACCGGCAGCGGCAACCATGTCGCGCTGTTCTCGTACTACGCCGTGCTCAACGCGGGCATCCTTGCCATCGCCTGGTGGCGACCCTGGCGCGTACTCAATCTGCTCGGTTTCGCCTTCACGTTCGGCATCGGCGCGCTCTGGGGGGCGCTGCTTTACGAGCCCGGCAAGTTCGCCAGCACCGAGCCCTTCCTGCTGCTGTTCTTCACCTTCTACCTGGTCATTCCGCTGTTGTACGCCCGTCGCCAGCCGGCCGGAAGGCGCGACCTCATCGACGGCAGCCTGGTGTTCGGCACGCCGCTGATCGCGTTCTCGCTGCAGGCCGGCATGCTGCATGACGACCCGTTGCTGCAGGCGCTGTGCGCTTTGGCGCTGGCGGCGCTGTATGCGGTGCTAGGCTGGGCGCTGATCCGTCGCGAACGCTACGCCGCGCTTGGGCAGTGCCACGCCGTGCTGGCCGTGGGCTTTGCCACCCTGGCGGTGCCGCTGGCGCTGTCCGCACGCGCCACCGCCAGTATTTTCGCTTTGGAAGGTGCCGGTCTGGTCTGGCTGGGGCTGCGCCAGCAGCGCCTGCTGCCACAGATTGCTGGCGCGTTGCTGCAGCTCGGGGCCGCGTTTGCGTTCGTCGTCGGTGCGGACTACTGGCACCTCGACCAGGCCGCATGGGCCAATGCCACCTTCATGAGTGGGTTGCTGCTGGCACTGGCGGGTTTCGCTTCGGCCTGGAGCTGTCGCCGTGCCGGCAGGGAAGCCGCTGGCATTGTCTATTACCTGTGGGGACTGATGTGGTGGCTGGGCATTTTCATCCACGAGATCGCCCGCTTCATTCCGCGTTCGAGCATTCCTGACGCGCTGCTGGTGCTGGTCGCTGTCACCGCGTGGCTGGCGGCGGAGGTGCGGCGTCGCGAGCCGGCACGCGCACTGTCACTGACCACGCTGGCCATGTTGTCGTGTGCATTCCCGCTGGCGCTGCTGCAGGTAGTCCGGCATGAGCATCCGTTCGCCGGCTTCGGTGCGCTGGCCTGGGCGGTATATGCGGTGCTCGGGATCCGCAGCCTGTGGTGCCTGCGCAGTGGCCCGGGCAGGGCGGCAGTGGCGGCGCAGTTCGTGTGGTGGCTGCTGTGGCCAACCGTGCTGACGCTGACCGCCGCGTGGCTGGCCAAGCGTTTCGCGCTTGCCGAGGGCTGGTTGCTGGCGGCGGTGTTGCTGCCGTGGCTGCTGCTGACGGCGGTTTCGCTGCGGCGCTGGCGCTGGTTGACGTTGCCGTTGGGTGAACGCTTCGACAGCAACCGACTGGCGCTGCAGGGCACGCTGTTCGGGGTGCTGGCAATCGCCTTCGGTCACTACCTGACGGTCGCGGGGGGCTCCGCGCCGCTGCCGTGGGTGCCGGTGTTCAATCCGCTGGAGCTGAGCCTGTGCGCGGTGCTGGCGTTGACCGCGTATTGGCTGTGGAGCGGGCAGGCCCCTTACGAACTGCAGGCGCAGCGTATTCCGGTGCTGGCCGCTGCGGGGTTTGTCCTGCTGACCAGCGTCACCCTGCATGCCGTCCATCACTGGGGCGGCGTGCCGTGGGATCCACGCATGGCGGGGTCCACCGTGGCCCAGACCAGTCTGACCGTGCTCTGGAGCGTGCTCGGCGTGATCAGCTGGGTGTGGGGTTCGCGAAGGGGCCAGCGCCTGCTATGGCTGGTGGGCGCGGTGCTGATGGGCGTGGTGCTGGCCAAGCTGGTCCTGATCGACCGACAGCATCTGGGTAATCTGTTCGGCATTGTGTCTTTCATCGCCTACGGCTTGTTGTGCACGGTGGTGGGCTACCTGGCTCCGGCACCGCCGCGGGCCGCCGAATCGACCACGGAGCGCGCGTCGTGAATCCTGTTTGCCGGACTCTGTCCGTACTGCTGCTGCTGGCCGCTCCGGCGCTGGCGGCTGCTGCCGATGCGCGCCAGCAATACCGCGAGCAGTGGGCGTTGCAGCTGGCAGTGCCGTCGGCAGGCGCGTACCGGCTGACCCTGGGGGAGGCGCAGTACCGCAGTGCGGTCTCTCCGCAGCTGCAGGATGTGCAGGTGTTCAATGCGCAGGGCCAACCGCTGCCGTCGGCGGTGTTCAGGGCGGAAACACCGGTCGCGCAGCCTGCGTCATTGCAGCCGTTGCCGTGGTTTGCACTGCCACCGCAAGGCAGCGCCGGCGGTGACGACCTGCAGCTGCTGACCGAGCGCAATACCGATGGCAGTGTCCGTCGTGTGGAAGCGCGTCTCGGGCGCACCGGCAGCAGCGCGCAGCCCGGTGGCTGGCTGGTGGACGCCAGCCGCCTCGACGTCGCCGTGCAGGCGCTGCAGCTGGACTGGCAGGCCGGTCCGTCGCTGCAGCTGCGCGTCCAGGTGGATGTGAGCGCGGATCTGCAGAGCTGGCGCAGTGTCAATGACAACGTGCCACTGGTGGACCTTGCGCAGGATGACAATCGTCTGCAGCAACGCCGCATCTTCATTGGACGCCACGCGAACTACATCCGCATCCTGCCGGTCTCCGGCAGCACGCTGCCGGCATTGACGTCGGTGCGGGCCGAACTGATGTCGGCGCAGCCGGCGATCGACTGGCAGTGGCGTTCGCTGCAGGGCACGAAGGTCGCGCCGGGCGAGTTCGAATACCTGCTGGACGGACGCTTCCCGATCGCACAGGTCGACATCGCCACCGCAGACAACAGCGTCGTGCAGTGGACCCTGCTGAGTCGCGATGATGCGGGTAAGCCATGGCAGGTGCGGGCGGGCCCATGGGTGGCCTACCAGCTGCAGGACAGCGCCCAGCGCCGCCAGTCGCAGGCCCAGGCGTTGGCGGCGCACAGCCGCGACCGCTACTGGAAGCTGGTGGCGGGGCAGGGCCAGCCTGCGCAGCCTCCGACGCTGAAACTGGGTTATCAGCCCGAGTCGCTGGTATTTCTCAGCCAGGGCGAGCCACCGTTCACGGTCGCCGCCGGAAGTGTGCGTGCCACACGCGCCTCCGCACCCGTGGGAACGGTGCTGGCACAGCTGCGCGCGCAGCAGGGGCCGCAGTGGCAGCCCGCGCAGGCCATCGTGCATGGGCCTGCTCAGGTGCTGGGCGGCGACGCCGCCGTGCAGCCCGAACGCGACTGGAAGCGCTGGCTGCTGTGGGCGCTGCTGGTGCTGGGGGTGCTGATCGTGGGCGGGTTCGCGGTGACGTTGCTCCGTCAGAAGCCATCGGCGGCCCCGTGACGACCAACGGTCGTCACCTACCGGCTCTCTACCGGGGTAGGTAACGACCGTTGGTCGTTACCCGAGGGTCATCATCGGCGGGCAGGTAACAACCGTGGGCCGGTACGCCTTCGCTACAATGGGCGTCGCGCGCCGTGCGCGGCGCCCTTTCCTTTTCTGACAAGAGCTGCTGCCCCATGTCCATCGTCCGCATGACCGACCTCGACCTTTCCGGCAAGCGTGTGCTGATCCGCCAGGACCTGAACGTGCCGATTGAAAACGGTCGCATCACCTCCGAACAGCGCATCACCGCGTCGTTGCCGACGCTGAAGCGGGCACTGGAGCAGGGCGCGGCGGTGATGGTGACCTCGCACCTGGGCCGCCCGAAGGAAGGCGTGTGGAGCGAAGCCGATTCGCTGGCACCGGTGGCCCAGCGCCTGGCCGAACTGCTGGGCGTGAAGGTGCCGCTGGTGCGTGACTGGGTCGACGGCGTTGACGTGGCACCGGGTTCCATCGTGCTGCTCGAAAACTGCCGCATGAACGTCGGCGAGGGCAAGGACGACGAAGCGCTGTCGAAGAAGTACGCCGCGCTGTGCGACGTGTTCGTGATGGACGCCTTCGGTACCGCGCACCGTGCGCAGGCCTCCACCCACGGCGTGATCCGCTTCGCCCCGGTCGCCGCGGGCGGCCCGCTGCTGATGGCCGAACTGGATGCCCTGGCCCAGGCGCTGCACGCGCCGGCGCAGCCGCTGCTGGCCATCGTGGCCGGCAGCAAGGTCAGCACCAAGCTGGAACTGCTGGCCAACCTGGTCGGCAAGGTCGACCAGCTGATCGTCGGCGGCGGCATCGCCAACACCTTCATTGCCGCCGCCGGCTACCCGGTCGGCAAGTCGCTGTACGAGCCGGACCTGCTGGATACCGCAAAGAAGATCGTCTCCGACGCCAAGGCGCGCGGTGCCGACATTCCGCTGCCCACCGACGTGGTCGTGGCCAAGCAGTTCCTGCCTGACGCACCAGCCTCGGTGAAGGCGGTCAGCGAGGTGGCGGAGGACGATCTCATTCTGGACATTGGTCCGAAGACCGCTGAGCATTACGCCGGGCTGATCGCCAAGGCGGGCACCGTGGTCTGGAACGGCCCGGTCGGGGTGTTCGAGTTTGAGGCCTTCAGTCACGGCACCGAAGCGCTGGCCAACGCCATTGCCTCGTCTCCGGCGTTCTCCATTGCCGGTGGTGGCGACACCCTGGCGGCCGTGGACAAGTTCGAGATCGCCGACCAGGTCAGCTACATCTCCACCGGTGGCGGTGCGTTCCTGGAATTCCTCGAAGGCAAGACCCTGCCGGCGGTGGCGGCGCTTGAAGCCCGGGGCAACTGATGTCGCGGGTGCATCCTGGTGTGGCTGCAGCCCACACCGGGATGGAGCCTGACACGCTGTTTTTCGACCTCGACGGCACCCTGATCGACTCGGCCGTCGGGATCACCCAGTGCGTGACGCACGCGCTGACCCAGATGGGCCGGCCGGTGCCGCCGCAGGAGGAACTGCGGCGCTGGATCGGTCCGTCGCTGCGGACCAGCTTCGCGCCGCTGTTCAACGATCCGGAAAAAGTGGAGCAGGCGGTCACCTATTACCGCGAACGCTTCGACGTGGTCGGCTGGCGTGAGCACGAGGTCTATGCCGGCATCGGCCAGGTCGTGCAGGACCTGCACGCGCGCGGCCACCGCCTGGCCATTGTCACCGCCAAGAACGAGCCGCACGCGCGGCGCATCGTGGAGCACCTGCCGTTCGGGGCGTGCTTCGAGGACGTGATCGGTGCCACCATCGATGGCAGTCGCAGCGAAAAGCCGCAGCTGGTGGCCGAAGCCCTGCGCCGGCTGCAGCTGCCCGCGCAGCAGTGCTGGATGGTCGGCGACCGGCGCATGGATATCGAGGGTGCCCGCCACCATCAGATGCGCAACATCGGTGTTCTGTGGGGCTTTGGCGGTGCGGCGGAACTGCAGGCGGCGGGTGCGCAGCACCTCGCGGCAGCGCCGGAAGCGCTGCTTTCACTGCTGGCCTGAGCAGGCTGGACAAGCAGCGGGGCAAGCCCCGCTCTACGGTGCATGGCGGATAGCGGGGTTCCGTACGCCGCCGCATGTCATGACCAGGTCCTGTGCTGTCCTGTTCCGCTATTGCGGACTGTCCGTAGGACATCGGCGAAACCTAGCGGCCACAAAGGTGTAAACGTATTCATGGGACGTGAAGGGTGTGCTAATTTCGACCCTTTCCAGGGAGCCCTTTAACCATGATTGAGCGTCAGCGTCGCACCAAGATCCTCGCCACCCTCGGGCCGGCAACAGACAAGCCCGGCGTGCTGGAGGATCTGTTCCGCGCCGGCGTCAACGTGGTGCGGCTGAACTTCAGCCACGGTGACCCGTCCGGCCAGGCAAAGCGTGCCGCCGATGTACGTGCCGCTGCCGCGCGGGTGGGCGTGGAAGTGGGCATCCTGGCCGATCTGCCGGGTCCGAAGATCCGCATCGAGCGCTTTGCCGAAGGCAAGATCACGCTCAAGGCCGGTGACCGCTTCGACCTGGTCGCCTCGCCAGATGCCCCGGCAGGTGACACCAGCCAGGTGGGCGTGAGCTACCTCGGTCTGCCGCAGGACGTGGGTCCGGGCGACGTGCTGCTGCTCGACGACGGCTTGATGCAGCTGCAGGTGGTGGAAGTGCAGGGCGAGCGCATCATCAACACCGTGCTCAACGACGGCGTGCTGTCCGACCGCAAGGGCCTGAACAAGCAGGGCGGCGGTCTGTCGCTGGGCGCACTGACCGAGCGTGACAAGGAACTGATCGGCATCGTCGCCAAGATCGGCGTGGACTTCATCGCCGTCTCGTTCTGCCGCAATGCGCAGGACATGAACGATGCGCGCGCCATCGCCCAGCAGCACGGCTGCGACGCGGCGCTGGTGTCGAAGATCGAGCGCACCGAAGCCATCGAGAATCTGGAAGAGATCGTCGATGCCAGCGACGTGGTGATGGTGGCCCGTGGCGACCTCGGCGTGGAAATCGGCGATGCCGAGCTTCCCGGCCTGCAGAAGAAGATCATCAAAGCCTCGCTGGCGCAGAACAAGGTGGTGATCACCGCCACGCAGATGCTGCAGTCGATGGTGGAAAGCCCGATTCCGACCCGCGCCGAGGTGCTGGACGTAGCCAACTCGGTGATCGACGGTACCGACGCGGTGATGCTGTCGGCGGAAACCGCCGCCGGTGCCTATCCGGTCAAGGCGGTCGAAGCGATGGCCCGCATCTGCCTGGGTGCGGAGCGTCAGTTCCAGACCGAAACCGACTTCGGTGCCTCACCGCGCAATCTGGAGCGTGCGGACCAGGCCATCGCCATGGCGACCATGTTCCTGTCCCAGCACGTGGGCGTGCGCGCGATCGTGGCGATGACCGAATCCGGCGGCACCGCGCGGTATCTGTCGCGCTTCCGCGCTTCGGCCCCGGTGTTCGCGGTGACCCGCCACGACGGCGCGCGCCGGCAGATGGCGCTGATGCGCGATGTGTTCCCGATCAACTTCGACAGCCGCGGCCTCACTCCGCGCGAAGCCGCGCGCGGCAGCATCCGCCTGCTGGTCGAAGCCGACCGCCTGCAGCCCGGCGACCGCGTGGTGTTCACCAGCGGCGAACACATGGAAACCCACGGTGCCACCAACACCCTGCGCCTGCTGGAAGTTGGTGAAGACGGCCGCGCCAGCGGCCTGGGCGACCTGTAAGGGCGTAGAGCCGGGCCATGCCCGGCTGATGCAACCGTAAAGCCGGGCAAGCCCGGCTCTACATCACTGAAAGCGTTTCCAGATCCCGTGGACAGCCAGTTCACGGGAGGGCGGGGCTATAATTGCGTTTTTCCCGCACCCGCCACAGGAAATACATGAGCATCGAACAGCTGGCTGAAACCGCCCAGGCCATGGTCGCCCCGGGCAAGGGCATCATCGCCATCGACGAATCCACCGGGACCATCGCCAAGCGCTTTGCCAGCGTGGGCATCGAGAACACCGAAGAGAACCGTCGTGCCTACCGCGAGCTGCTGCTGACCACGCCGAAGCTCAACGAGCACATTTCCGGCGCGATCCTGTACGACGAAACCATTCGCCAGTCGACCAAGGACGGCGTGCCGTTCGCCAAGTACATGGCCGACCACGGCATGATCCCGGGCATCAAGGTCGACAAGGGTGCGCACCCGCTGGCCGGCTGCCCGGGTGAACTGGTCACCGAAGGCCTGGACGGCCTGCGTGAGCGCCTGCAGGAGTACTACAAGCTGGGTGCGCGTTTCGCCAAGTGGCGCGCGGTCATCAACATCGGCGAAAGCATTCCGTCGGGCACCTGCATCGAGTCCAACGCGCACGCGCTGGCCCGCTATGCCGCCCTGTGCCAGGAATGTGGCCTGGTGCCGATGGTGGAGCCGGAAGTGATCATGGATGGCGAACACGACATCGAGACCTGCTACGAAGTGACCGAAGCCACCCTGCGCTCGCTGTTCGACGCGCTGTACCAGCAGAACGTGCTGCTGGAAGGCACCATCCTGAAGGCCTCGATGGTCATCTCGGGCAAGGGCTGTGAAGAGCAGGCCGATGTCGAGGAAGTGGCCGAATCGACCGTGATGTGCCTGAAGAGCACGGTGCCGGCGATTCTGCCGGGCGTGGTGTTCCTGTCCGGTGGCCAGAGCGACGAGCAGTCGACCGCGCACCTCAACGCGATGAACCAGATGGGCAACCTGCCGTGGCCGCTGAGCTTCTCCTACGGCCGCGCCATGCAGCAGGCCGCACTGAAGCTGTGGGCCAAGGACATGAAGGGCAACTACGCCGCCGCCCAGAAGACCGTGTTCGAGCGCGCCAAGGAAAACGGCCACGCCGCCCTGGGCAAGTGGAACGGCTGATCCACGCCTGACCCGCTGCAGTAATCAGGAATCCGGTGCCGGCCCGTCCAGCACCGGATTTTTTTCATCCGGCACCGGCGGAGGCCCACGTAGAGCCGGGCTTGCCCGGCTGCCGTTCGCGGAACACCCGCACCACGCGATCACATCTCTCACGATCCGAAACTCGCACTACGAACGCTGCGCTTCTGCTTCCATCCATGCCGGCATGCCCGTAGAGCCACGCCCTGCGTGGCTGCTTTTCCTCCCACACCGCGAAGTACGCAGGACGTGGCTCTACGGCAGGCCGAACCAACGCGCCGCGGCTGGCAACGGTTACGAAGCGGCGGCTGGCAACGCCATTCCCATTCCAGGCATCGGTAACGGCCCGGCCACTTCCACCGGCTGGCCCAATGCGGCCAGGGCCGACTGATATGCCTTGAACGTGGCCGCGTTGTAGGCCACCAGGATGATCCGCTGCGGTTCCCGGTGCGAGCGCTGCCACGCCAGCGTCTCGGTGGCGGCGATGTGCGCCGCCTGATGCAGCGGATAGCCGAACACGCCGCAGCTGATCGCCGGGAAGGCAATGGAATGCAGGCCCAGGCTTTCGGCCAGCTGCAGCGACTTCCAGTAACAGTTGGCCAGCAGTTCAGGCTCGGCGCGGGTACCGTCGTTCCAGACCGGGCCGACCGTATGCAGCACGTGCCGGGCAGGCAGGTTGTAAGCCGCGGTCGCGCGTACTTCGCCGGTCGGGCAGCGTACGCCTGGCCGCAGTTCCGGCAGCGCCGCGCACTCAGCCAGCAACCGAGGGCCTGCCGCCCGATGGATGGCACCATCCACGCCGCCCCCGCCAAGCAGGGATTCGTTGGCCGCATTGACGATCGCATCCACTTCCAGGGTCGTGATGTCGCCCTGCCACACTTCGATCTTCATGCGTGCCGCTCCTTTTGATGCCGGGCCGTGCTGGGAGAATTGCTGCCTGGCTTCACGGTAACCGGCGGCAGGTAGAGGCTGCGTCATTGCCGTCTCAGGCCGTGCGACCGGCCCCGGAAACGAGAACGCCCACCGCGAAGGTGGGCGTGGGGTGGGCCGGTGGGACGTAGAGCGGGGCTTGCCCCGCTGCTTTACATGGCCGGCGGATCAGCGGGGCAAGCCCCGCTCTACGATTCCCCGGTCACCGTCATCGATTGGCGGGTCACGGGGTTCCGGCCAGCCAGTCGTCGTCCGAGCCTTCATTGATATCCGCGAACAGGGGCGTGGAGAAGTACCGCTCCCCGGTATCGGGCAGCATCGCCAGCAGCACGCTGCCTGGCTCGGCCTTGGCCGCCACGTCCAGTGCACTGGCCACCGTGGCCCCGGCGGAAATCCCGACAAAGATGCCTTCCTCGGCCGCCAGCCGCCGCGAGGTCTCGATCGCCCGGGCATCGTCGATGTTCAACAACTGATCATAGATTTCGCGATTGAGCACCTCCGGCACGAAGTCCGGGGTCCAGCCCTGGATCTTGTGCGGCTTCCACTCGGCCCCGCCCAGCAGTGCCGCGCCTTCCGGTTCGGTGGCGATGATCCGGGTCTCCGGGCGGGCCACCTTCAGCACTTCGCCCACGCCGGTCAGGGTGCCGCCCGTGCCCCAGCCGGTCACGAAGTAGTCCAGGCGCTTGCCGGCGAAGTCGCGCAGGATCTCTGCCGCCGTGGTGTTGCGGTGGTAGGCCGGGTTGGCCGGGTTGGTGAACTGGCTGGCCAGGAACCAGCCGTGCTCCTCGGCCAGTTCCTTGGCACGGCGAACCATGCCCGAGCCGCGCTCGGCGGCCGGGGTCAGGATGACTTTGGCTCCATAAGCGCGCATCAGCTTGCGGCGCTCGATCGAGAATGTCTCGACCATGGTGGCGACGAACTTGTAGCCGCGTGCGGCAGCCACCATGGCCAGGGCGACACCGGTGTTGCCGGAGGTCGCTTCGACGATGGTGTCGCCGGGCTTGAGCAGGCCGCGTGCTTCGGCGTCCAGAATGATTGCCAGGGCCAGGCGGTCCTTGACCGAACCGCCGGGATTGAACGACTCGACCTTGGCATACAGGGTGACGTGCTCGGGGGCGATCCGGTTCAGGCGCACCACCGGGGTGTTGCCAACAGTGTCCAGGATCGAGTTGTACAGGGCCATGGGATGCTCCGCAGGAGAACGTGAAGGGGCCAGACGGCTCAGCGCTGACCGTAGCGCCGGCATATGACCGCGCGAAATGAAGTGATTACCTTCATAAACAACATTTGGTTATAAGCTGGTGACGGCAACTGTCTTACAGTCAAGCCGTTCCCTTACCCTTTTGCGGCACGCCCATGACGCTGACCCAACTCCGTTATCTGGTCGCCATCGCCGACGCCGAGCTCAACATCACCCTGGCCGCCTCGCGGGTGCATGCCACCCAGCCGGGCCTGTCCAAGCAGCTCAAACAGCTGGAGGACGAACTGGGGTTTCTTCTGTTTGTACGTAAGGGACGCAGCCTGGAGGCCGTGACCCCGGCCGGGGTCGAGGTGATCGGCCGCGCCCGCGCGGTATTGGCCGAGGCCAACAACATCCGCACCTATGCCGCCAACCAGCGTCGCGAAAGCCAGGGCCAGCTGATCCTGACCACCACCCACACCCAGGCCCGCTTCGTGCTGCCGCCGGCGGTGGCGCGGATCAAGCAGGCCTACCCGCAGGTGAGTGTGCACCTGCAGCAGGCGGCCGAGAGCGATGCGCTCGATCTGCTCAGCCAGGGTGATGCCGATATCGCCATCATCTCCACCGCCGGGGCCGAGCCTACCGCCGGCCTGGCCATTCCGCTGTATCGATGGCGGCGGCTGGTGCTGGTGCCGCGCGGGCATGCGCTGGACCGCCCCGATGCCGCGCCGGATCTGAATGCGCTGGCCGGGCAGCCGCTGATCAGCTACGAGTCGTCCACGCGGGGCAGTTCTTCGTTGCAGCGTGCGTTTGCCGCCTCCGGGCTGACTCCGGACATCGCACTGACCGCGCTGGATGCGGACCTGATCAAGACCTATGTGCGCACCGGTCTGGGCGTGGGCCTGCTGGCGGAAATGGCGGTCAATGCCAGCGACGAAGACCTGCGCGCGTGGCCGGCCCCGGCTCCGATTGATGAATGCATTGCGTGGGCGGTGTTGCCGCGCGACCGCGTGCTGCGTGATTACGCGCTGGAGCTGGTGCACGTGCTGGCCCCGCAGATCGACACCCGCGACCTGCGCAGGGTGATCGATGGCAACCAGGAGGCGGACTGGCCAGTGCCGCCGACGTGGGAAGAGCTCACGCAAACCATTACCGTCTGACGACGGGAATGGTTTGCCCGCGCATTCCTCCTCTACCCCCCGCCTTCGGCGCGCCCCCTTCAACAGAAGGGGGCTCTCCCCCAGACGCATTGTGCGTGTTCCGGTAGCGCCGGCCGTTGGCCGGCCCAGGCGGTGCGTCACACCCTGCGACGCTTGGTCGCACGCGGCGTTCGGCCGCATCCTGCTCGCTACAATTCCCCGGTGAACCGTCGTCGCCGTCCCTACGCCTTCCTGCTGCAGCTCGCCTTCGCGGCGACGCTGCTGATGGCGCTGGCCCCGCTGCTCAGTCGCTGGCAGCAGGCGCACGGTGACCCCGTGATGCTGATGCCCGGCGGCATGGCGCATGTCATGCCGGTCTCGGCGGATCCCGCTGCGCCGCAGATGCACGACCACACGTTGATGCATCACGGCACGTCGCACGCCCACCACGCGATGCCGGCCGAACCTGCGCCGCCACCGCCAATGGACCCCCACGCCGGCCATGGCGAGGCCTGCGAATACTGCATGATGGCCTCGCGGCTGATGCCGTGGCTGGCCGTCATCCTGGTGTTGCTGCCGGCGTTGCCGCGCATCGCCCCCCCGGTGCTGCGCACCGTCCTGCCACCGCGCAGCCTGCGCTGGCC
>NZ_RHPP01000066.1 GCF_003935715.1 Stenotrophomonas sp. 278
GTCCGAGGCGGCCCGGACGCTGGCCGGTGGCCGGGCGGCCATCCTGGATGTGGCGCTTGCGGCCGGCTATGCCTCGCACGCGGCCTTCACCCATGCCTTTACCGAGCAGTTCAAGGTGCCCCCGGAGCAGGTGCGGCGGGACGGGCTGCATGGATTGGCGCTGGTGGAGGCGATCAAGCTCGATGCGCCTTCCCTGCCCTGCGAGGTCGAGCCGGTGCGACGCCGGGTGGAGGGGTTCCGTGTAGCGGGGGTGTGCGCCCGGCACACGGCGGCCACGGTGGCCTCCATTCCTTCGCAGTGGCAGCAGTTGGCGCTGACCCGGGAGCTGGGGCGGGACATTGCGTATGGGGTCTGCTGCAAACGGGATGCCGAGGGAGCGTTTGATTACATTGCCGGCGTGGAGATTGGAGTGACCGCTGCGGTGCCGGCGGCGTGGCAGGCGGTGTCCATTCCGGGTGGCGAGTATCTGGTGGCGTGGCATGCGGGTCATATCTCGACCATTCGGTCCACCTGGTATTGGTTGTTGAACGATTACCTGCCGGGGGCTGGGTTGGCTTTGGCGAATGCGCCGGATTTTGAGCGGTATGACGCGCGGTTTGATGATCGTACGGGGTCTGGTGGTGTTGAGATATGGATTCCGCTGGGTGGTTCGAAGTGATTCGGGGAGAGAGTGCTGTGCGAATGATTGCGGCTTTTGTTGCGGTGTTGGGTTGTTTGGTTGTGCCAGTTGCCATGGCGAAGAGCAGCCGGGCAGAGCCCGGCTCTACGGGTTCCATGGCATCCAGCGTATCCGTGGCGTCCATGGCATCCAGCGTTTCCGTGGCGTCCAGCGCATCCAGTGGTCGCGCGGCCGCGGATGATCGCGTGGTGGGCGAAGTTCATGGGGTGGCGCATACGGCTAGTGCTGCTATTCGTGATGCGGAGCGCAGTGACGAGGTCCGGTTCACGGTGTGGTATCCGGCGCAGCCCGGGGCGAAGGAGGAGCCGATTACGCTCGGGCCGCCGGGGAATCCGTTGTTCGAGGTGGGGTCGTCCGCGGCCGATGCGCCCGCGGCGGATGGACGCTGGCCGGTGCTGCTGCTGTCGCACGGCAACGGCGGTACAGCGCGGATGATGGGCTGGTTCGGGACGGCAATGGCCCGCGCGGGTTATGTGGTGGTGGCGGTGGATCATCCGGGCAACAACGGGATCGATGCGATGACCGCCGCCGGCAGCATCCTGATGTGGAACCGGGCTGACGACCTGGCGGCTGCGTGGGCCGCTGTCCAGGTTGACCCCCGCTTCTCAGCGCATGTGGATACCAAACGCCTGGGATTGGTGGGCTATTCCGCCGGAGGCTACACCGCATTGGTGGCCGCCGGGGCCCGACCGGACATGGCGCGGCTGGTCACGTTCTGCAAGGCCAATCCGAAGGACGGCGTCTGTGCGCCGCAGCTGGAGAATCCGGAGTTCACTTTTGAGCGGCGGATGGCGTTGGCGGCGGCACCGCAGGTCGCCCCCTGGGTGGCCAGGTCAGTCGAAGATCGCCGCATTCCGAACGTGCGCGCGGTGTTCCTGATGGCACCGGCGATTGTGCAGGCATTTGATCCTGCCGAGTTGGCGAAACTGGATGTGCCACTGTCGGTGGTTGTGGGTGAAGCGGATGCTGTCGCCTCCCCCGCTACCAACAGCCAGGTCATTGGCGAGGCGAACGATAAGACCCGGTTGCAGCTGCTTCCTGCCGTGGGGCACTACGACTTCCTGTCCGAATGCACCGCGCTTGGGCGCGAGCGGGTGGGCCCGCTGTGTGAGAGTCGTGCGGATAGGGCCGTCACCCATCAGGCGGCGATCCAACAGGCCAAAGCGGTGTTCGACGCCGTACTGTGACCGCAGCTGATGCCGGGCGGAGGCCGGACTGACGGCTCACTTGTCATCTGGCGTGGTCGAGTGCAGATGTACGACCCGGCGCCCGTGCAACAGGGCGTCCAGCGAAAATGCGCCGGGTCCCAGCAGCGCAAGGGCGAAAAACAGACATAGGTGAACCAGCGATTCCCCCATCTGCTGGAACTGCACCAGCGCGACGACCGGGTGCATGCACGCGACCAGCGCGGCCCCCGTGCTGACCAGTCCGGCCAGTAGCGCAAAAGCGGCCAGTGCCGCCAGCAGGGTCATCAACAAGGTCAGAACGCCGGACACCTCCAGGGTAAGTATCTCGCTGCCCAACGCTGCGGCCCCCGCAAAGCGCAGGAGTACCAAGCCGACGCCTGCGGAGCCGCCGGGAAATCTATGGATGTATCCAGTCATGCAGCAAGATAGCCCGGCTCACGAATGGGGCAAGACTCGAAAGAGGGGTGCCGGCCCATCTGAACGGGGGGTATCATCCGCAGGCGGATCCGGGTTGCCGGGCCCCTGCCCTGCTCTTGCGCTCACCGGCGGTGATCGATGTGGCTCGCCAAGCTCCTCACCCTCAGCTTTTTCGTGCTGGCATCGCCGTGTGTCAAGGCAGCGCAATCGCCTACCCTGAGTGGTTACGTGCACCAGCGCTGGCTGGAAGAGAACGAGGCACCGGTTCCGGTGCTCTCGATGACACAGGGGCGGGACGGTTTCATCTGGCTTGCAACGGGTGACGGTCTGTTCCGGTTCGAAGGCACGCGGTTTGAACGGCTCGACGCCGAGCTTCCGCTCAGGAACGACGCCCCCAGCGCGTTGCTGGCTACGCGATCTGGCGACATCTGGGTGGCATTCGAAAGCTCGCATCGGTTTGCGGTATTCAAGAACGGGGCGCTGCGCCTTCGGAGCGGCGCGCCGGCACCGGATCGTGTTGTCAGCATGGCGGAGGGCAAGGATGGCATCGTCTGGGCGCTGACCGCCAACTACAACGCCCAGGTGCTGCGTCTTGGCGATGGCGCACCGCGGATATTCGACGCGGACGACGGACTGCCTGAAACCAATGCCTCGCACATACTGGTTGCCGGTGACGGCACCCTGTGGGTTTCCGGCAGCGAAGGCGTGGCGTGGCTGAAACCCGGCGAAGAACGCTTCACCTACCGGCCGACCGGCTCTCCCACCCGGCTCTCGTTGGATGCAGACGGCAACCTCTGGGCCTCTGATCGCACAGGCACGTATGTGCTGTCGACGGACGACGATATCGACGTCTCGCAGTCGTCGAAGGTGCGGCATCCCACCGGCGACCTGGATATCCGAGCCGTGCCGCTGTTTGATCGGCAGGGCAATCTCTGGGTCGCAACGCGCAGCCAGGGCATACGCCGCTTCCAGAGCGTCGGTGCCGGATCATCGCTGCAGCCGCCTGCAGAGTCCTTCGGCAGCCGCGAGGGCCTGTCGTCCGATATCACGCACGGAATCTTTGAGGATCGGGAAGGAAACCTCTGGGTGGGCACGGAGGGCGGACTCGATCGACTCAGGCAAGCGGCGTTCGTACAGGACCCACAGTTGACGACGCCGGCGCGGTTCGGAGACAAACTGCTCGCCGCGCGTGACGGGTCGGTGTTCATCGGTCAGGCGGCCACCCTCTTCCGGGTTCCGAAGAACGGCGCACCCGCACCGATCATCAACGACCTCGTCGAGCCGGAGGCATTGTGCGAGTCCGGTGCTGGCGAACTGTGGATCGTGTTGCGCTCAGAAGTACTGATCTGGACGGCAGGTCGGGGACTTCGAAGGATGCCCCGCCCCGATCTCCAGGCCCGGCACAACATCGCCTATGACTGCGCCTTTGATGCGCAGGGCGCATTCTGGATGTCCGCGGCGGGAGGCGGCGTGCACGTTTTTCGGAATGGCCGCTGGCAGAACGTGTTCAACGCCGGCCACGATGCGACGACGTTCCCGACCACCCTCACCGCCACGCCAGGAGGTGGCATCGCGTTCCAGTCCGGGAATCGACTGATCCGCATCGAGGACGGGCGCTCATCCACCATCCCGCTGGACTTCGGCGACAGTCCGATCAAGGTCCTGACGCTGCAGCGGTCGCAGGACGCCCTTTACGCAGCAGGAGCCTTCGGCCTTACGCGCTATCGCGCGGAAGCCAGGGAGACAGCCTGGTCGCCCGACATCGCGCCCGGAAGCCGGATCAGTGGGCTGGCCGAGACCGCCAGCGGCGACATGTGGCTTGCGTTTCCCCAGATGCTGGCGCGGATGACGCGCGACGAACTCGACAGTGCGTTTGCAAATCACAGCCTGCATGCCCCAGGCGTGTCACTGGGGCGCGGGGACGGCTTGTCAAGTCGTCTCCATTCGCATTCCCAACGCACGCTTGCGCTGGGCGGTGACGGACGTTTATGGATTGCGACGCAGGCAGGCACGCTGTGGCTGGACCCGGCTTCGGTGTCCAGCAACACCATCGCTCCCGGCGTCGCCATCACCGCGTTGAAGGACGGATCAAAGATCCACCGCGATCCCCGCCAGGTCGAACTTCCTGCGGCTACCACCAAGCTGGAGATCGACTTCGCGGTCCTGACCTTCGTTGACCAGCGGCGTGCGCAGGTGAAGTACCGGTTGCAGGGATTCGACCAGGACTGGGTCGATCCCGGGCAGCGCCGCCAGGCGTTCTATACCAATCTCCAGCCGGGCAGCTACCGGTTCGAGGTGATGGCCGCCAACAGCGATGGTGTCTGGCGCGCCATGCCGGCCTCGGTGGATTTCCACATTCCCAAGACCTTCATCCAGTCTGGCTGGTTTCCCCTGCTCTGCCTGTTTGCGGCCTTTCTCTTCCTGCTGGCACTGCATCGCCTGCGCGTCAGGCAGGCATCCAGCCAGATACAGACGCGACTGGAAGAGCGCAATGCTGAGCGTGAGCGGATCGCGCGGGAGCTTCATGACACGCTGCTGCAAGGCGTCATGGGGCTTGTGCTCCGGTTCCAGGCGGTAGCCAATACGCTGCCAAAGGAAACGCCGGTGGGCAGAAAGCTGGACGCCGCCCTTGTTGCCGCAGATGAAGTCGTGACCGAGGCGCGCAACAGTGTGCACGGCCTGCGAGGTGCGGACGACAGCGAAGACCTGCTTTCAGCGCTGAAGCGGGTTGCAGCAGCCACCCCGTTCCGGGCACCCGTGGCCGTGCGCATCCTGCTGGAAGGTCGGCCCCGCCGCGTTCACCCGCTTGTGGCTGAGGAGATCATCAAGATCGTCAGGGAGGGCCTCTTGAACATCGCGCATCACGCCCAGGCCTCATCGGCTGAGATTGCCGTCGACTACGAGTCCCGTCGCCTCGCGGTGAGGCTGCGGGACGATGGTGTCGGGCTTCCGTGTGAGGTGATTGAGCAGGGGTACAAACCCGGCCACTTCGGGCTGATCGGCATGCGCGAGCGTGCCGAACGGATCGGAGGGACACTCAACATCGTCAGTGTTCGCGACGATGGCGTCGAAATTACACTGCTGCTGCCGGGAAAGCTTGCCTATGGCAACCCTTTCAAGCGGAAGCATTCCTGGTTCAAGAAACTTTTCCGGAGATTCTCCAATGACTGACATGCCAGTGCGTGTCCTGGTGGTGGACGACCACCCTGTGTTGCGAGCAGGTGTGGGTGCCCTGGTTGAGGACCGCAGTGACATCACGATTGTCGGCGAGGCCGACAACGGCCACGAAGCCCAGCGGCTGTATCGGTCGCTGCTGCCGGATGTGGTGCTGATGGACATGCAGATGCCCGGTGCGAACGGGTTGGAGGCGATCATCGCCATCCGTGCGGAGTTCCCTGATGCGCGGATCATCGTGCTCACCACCTATCAGGGAGATGCACTGGCGGTGGGTGCGCTGAAAGCCGGCGCGATGGGCTACCTGCTCAAGAGCGGGCTGCGCACGGAACTGGTTGATGCGGTACTGAACGTGCATCGTGGCAAGCGCCACGTGCATCGTGAGGTTGCAGACGAGATCGCGCTCCATGTCGGTGAGGCTGTGCTCACCGAGCGTGAAGTCGCCATCCTGAAGTTGGTTGCCAATGGCAAAGCCAACAAAGAGATCGCCAGCGGGCTGGACCTGACTGAAGCGACCGTCAAAGGTCACTTGAAGAACATCTTCGGCAAGCTTGGCGTAGCCGACAGGACACACGCTGTCACCATTGCGGCACGGCGGGGCATCATCGAACTGTAGCGAAAAGCAGGCTGCCGTGCCCGGGGGAGAGAAGCAGGCACGGCAGCTGATGTTGCCCTCTTGATTCAGGCCGCGACGCGGCGGTTGATCCAGCCTTCGAGATACACCTCGCCCAGCCGTGCATGTCCCAACGGGACCAGGGAGTCGACTCTCACCGTGCCGCCGAAGTAGCGGGCCGCCGGGTCACGCTCGACCGGCCGGGGATCGCCCGATGCCTGCAGAAAGCGGCGGATGTACTCGTCGAACGGCTGCCGTTCCGGACCGGCGATCTCGACCGTGCATCGAAGCGGGTCGCCGGTTGCCACGTCGACCAGAGCGGCGGCGACATCATCGGCGGCGATGGGCTGGAACATGCCGCCAGAGAGCCGTACAGCACCATCGACGGTGCTGCCGTCGGCGATTCCGCCGAGAAACTCGAAGAACTGCGTCGACCGGACAATGCTGTACGGAACGCCGCTGCTCTTGGCAACATCCTCCTGGACCAGCTTGGCGCTGAAGTAGCCGTTGTCCGGCATGCGATCCGAGCCTACGATGGAGAGCAGAACGTGGTGGCCAACACCCGCCTGCACTTCGGCGCGTGCGAGGTTTCGCCCTGACTGCCCGAAGAAATCTCGCACCGCGTTCGGTTCCAGCGAAGGCGCATTGGAGACGTCCACGACCACGTCCGCGCCGCGCATCACGTCAAGCAGGCCCTTGCCCGTGATGGTATTGACGCCTGTTTCAAGTGCGGCAACAACCGGGTGATGCCCAGCTGCTTTGAGCATCTGGACTACTTTTGAGCCGATCAGCCCGGTTCCGCCTACCACTACCACTCGTTTTACGCTCATCTTTCTATCCTCAGAGGGTGGGCACGACATGCAGCGCGTGTGCGAGCTCCGCGTTCCGATGCGCGTAGCGCCGCGGCGTGGTTCCGGATACCCGACGAAACACCTTGTTGAAATGAGCCTGGTCGCAGAAGCCGAGGTTCGTGGCCAGCACCGCCAGCTGAAGTTCCGGATCGCGGTCGAGTGCCGACCGAGCAACTTCAATCCGACGTCGTGCTACGTACTCCACGAACGTCATTCCCATTGACATGGAGAAGCATCGCGAGAAGTGATATCGGCTTACGCAGGCAGCATCGGCAACATCGTCCAGGCGCAGGGGGAGGAACAGATGCGCATCTATGAAGCGCTGAGCGCGGGTGAGCGCCGCAGCCCTCAATCCTGGCACCGTGCGCTGCTGGGCCTCAGGAAGCTCTGATGGCACGGTGCGGCCGCATTCCGGAATACTGGACATTCTTCATCCCCAAGCCCTGGACGGTGTGTTTCGATCTACTGCAGGTCTAGGATGGCGACGCAGGAATGGAAGCGAATCCCCCGATAGCGTCAGTTCCGGACTCCCGTTCGTAGTGCTGGCAACCCCGCCTTTTGGGCAGAGAAGGCCTCTTCCGCGGGCCTGATTCCAGTGCGGCCGCGTCAGGAAAGCGGGAGATCAAGCCCTTCCCTTTCGACGCTCAATCGCCAGAGCTGCTCCGCCCGGGCAGCGTCAATCGCGTAGGGTCGAACACCGCGAAGCAGATCCGGTTCAACCGCGGCGATATCGCCGTCTTCGCAGTAGACGCCGCCCAGGCCCTCCAGGTCACTGGCTGTCGCACACCACACTGTGGTTGCTGCGCCCTGCTGTACGGTCTTGAGGTCACGCGTGGGGTCGATGACGGGCGATCCATCAGGGTGGATTGCGCCGTAGGCTTCGATCTCTTCCCTGCTCATATGTCGGGCGAGGTTGCCGAGGATGGCACCCGGATGCACGGCAAACGCACGAATACCCTTGTGGCGACCGCGCTTGTCAAGCCCGACAGCAAACAGGCTGTTGGCTGTCTTGGACTGGCCGTACGCCTGCATGGGGTCATAGAGGCGGTCATGGAAGTCAATGTCATTGAAATCAATGTCGCTCAACATGTGTCCACGTGAAGAGAGCGCCACGACCCTGGCGTTGCCTGCGGCGACGAGCGCGGGCCAGAGCCTGCAGGTAAGCCGGAAGTGACCGAGGTGATTGGTGGAGAACTGTCCCTCGTACCCCGCGGCGTCACGGAACAGCGGAGTGGCCATGATTCCAGCGCTGAGTACCAGGAGGTGCAGGGGTTGCTGCCGGGAGAGAAAGTGGCTGGCAAAGGTGTCGATGGAGTTCCGGTCCAACAGATCAAGCGGAACCACCTCCGCCGACGCAACCTGGGCGTGTACCTTCGCCGCTGCATTTTCATTACGTGCCGGCACGATGACGTGGGCTCCGCGCGACGCGAGCACCCTCGCTGTTTCCAGTCCGATCCCGGACGCTCCCCCCGTCACGATCGCGATGATCCCCGACAGGTCGACGCCTTCGGCGATCGTGTCGGCAGTGGTCGCCGGACCAAATGGGGTTCCAAGCGGCTGTTGAAGATTCTTGCTGTTGTTCATGAGTGACACCTGTTTGGGCGGGACAGAATGTCAATGAACGCAGCTTTCCCCCATACTTGATCGTCTCGAATTCTGTTGCGAACGTCTCATGACTACGCCTGAAGATCCCTTGTCACAGGTGCTGTCCCTGGCCCAGGCGCATTCAGCGGTCTCCACCGGACTTGAGGCTCGCGGCCACTGGGCGATACGCGTGTCCCCTACGCAGCTGCTCAAGTGCAATGCGATCAGAGCCGGACAGTGCTGGCTCGACGTCACTGGAACGCGGACACTTCTTGAGACCGGTGATTGCTTCCTCGTCGCGCCAGATCACGCATTCGTGCTGACCACCGATCCAACCCTTGCGCCGGTGGCCGCCGAAGACGTCTTCGCCGGCAGCGCATCGGCACCCTACGCTCAGCTTGACGGCGGCGATGGTGCCGGATTGCGCTGCATTGGCGGGCGAATGGAGTTCCCCGGGGCGGCTGAGTTGCTCATTTCGGCGCTACCTCCCGTCGCGGTTCTGCGAGCGGGCACTCCAGCCGCAGATCGCATCCGCTGGCTGCTCGATCGGCTCGAGGATGAGTCCACGCAGGCGGGGCCTGGCAGCGCTGCGATGTCGTCGGCCCTGATGCAACTGGTGTTCATAGAGCTGCTTCGCGGCGTGCCTGAAGTGAGCGCCAACGGTTGGCTGGCCGCCGTTGCGGATCCGAAGCTGGGACTCGCGCTGCAGGAGATTCATCGCGATCCAGGCCGGGCGTGGCGACTTCACGAACTGGCAAAGATCGCTCTCATGTCTCGATCACGCTTCGCAAAGCGATTTCACGATGTCGTGGGGAGATCGGCGATGGACTACCTGCTGCACTGGCGCATGACGCTCGCCAAGCGCCAACTGGCACGACCGGGCGTGAGCGTGGCAAGCATTGCTGAGATGTTGGGTTACAGCTCCGAGAGCGCGTTTGGCGCGGCCTATCGTAGAGCGACCGGAAAGACGCCGCGCGGGCATCGCCTGTCGAAGTGAATCCGCCAGGCTCCTGATGTAGAGCGCGCAATAAATTCCTATTCGGACTCCCCTTCCATGCCGATAGTTGCCCTGTCACCACGAACAAGGCATCTGCAATGAGCGAACTGGATGATCTCGCAATCGCCAATCCCGGCCGCCGTGACGTGCTGGCACTCAGCGTTGGCGTTGCCACGCTGCTGGCGGCCGGTGGCATCCCTCTGTCCTTGGTCGCCGCCTCCTCAGCTCCCTCCCCCACGAACGGAGACACCACCATGTCAAGCGTCAGCACGAAAGACGGCGTAGAAATCTTCTATAAGGACTGGGGCCCGCGCTCCGGTCAGCCCATCGTGTTTCATCACGGATGGCCACTGAGCAGTGATGAATGGGACACGCAGATGCTGTTCTTCCTCAGTCACGGTTACCGGGTAGTCGCGCACGACCGTCGCGGGCACGGGCGCTCGTCGCAGGTGAGCGAAGGCCACGACATGGACCATTACGCGGACGATACTCTCGCCGTGGTGGAGCATCTCGATCTTCGCAATGCCATCCACGTTGGGCACTCCACCGGTGGCGGTGAAGCCCTGCACTATGTCGCCCGTCATGGGCAGAAGCAGGGTCGCGTCGCGAAACTGGTACTGATTGGCGCCGTCCCACCGACCATGCTCAAGAGCCCTGCCTATCCCGGCGGGCTGCCGATGGAGGTGTTCGACGGATTCCGAAGCGCATTGGCCGCCAACCGCGCCCAGTACTACCTGGACCTGCCCAGCGGGCCGTTCTACGGCTTCAACCGAGCCGGTGCCAAGCCGATTCCGGGGGTGATCCAGAACTGGTGGCGTCAGGGAATGGCCGGCGGTGCGAAGGCCCACTATGACGGCATCAAGGCGTTCTCGGAAACCGACTTCACGGAAGATCTCAAATTCGTCACGGTGCCGACATTTGTCATGCACGGCGATGATGACCAGGTCGTGCCGATCGGGAACTCAGCACCGTTGTCAGCGAAGCTGCTGAAGAACGCCAAGCTGAAGATATACCCTGGTTTTCCCCATGGCATGTGCATGACCCACGCGGACGTGATCAATGCCGATCTTCTTGCTTTCATGAAGGCTTGAGATCCGCGGCCGCGACGGCATTCCGGATGTCGTCGCGGTCGCGTTGGGCCCAGGGTGCATAGACGACCCTCACTCGTTGCCAGGCATGCTGACCCGTCTCGCGGCTGGTGCTTCGTTTCAGCTGCTCTTAGGGGGCCACTGGCGCGCCGTATGAACCAATGCCAAGATCCATACGATTCCAGCCTCTTCCGCAATCTGGTACACAACGCGATAGCTCTCATGTACGACCCACTCGCGGGTTCCGCTAACTCTCCCTGCGCGCCCGATCATCGGGAACTCAGCAAGCTTGGCAGCGGCGTGGGCAAACAATTCGTCCATCAGAATTGCGGCAGATGGACTATTTGACGAAATGCTCTGCCAGATGTCGTAGCGATCTTGTCTGGCAGATGGCACCCACTGGACTTTCACTTCTGCTGCGATGCCGCTGCACGCAATGCGGAGAATTCGGCTTCGATTTCGTCATTTGGCATCCCTTCTCCTGCTCGAATGGAGGCTCGGGCGGCGTCGACCTTGCGCTGCAGAAAGGCGTCGTATTCGCGCGCCTCACGCTGACGCTGGATGAATTCACGCATCATCTCGCGCACAACCTGTGACGCAGGACGATGAGCGGCTTCAGCTGCGGCCATGAATTCGTCCCGCAACTCTGATTCCAGCTTCATCGTGAACATCGCTTCTTTGGGCATGGCGAGCCTCACGGGTCGATCAGGTGTACACGAAGTATATACCTGATCCATACGCTCTACAACGTCGAGCAGGCTGGACAACGCTGCCTAAGCCGCGATGCTGTAATTTGCGTCTCCAGAATGACTCAGACACAGAGGCAGGCATGGCGGCTCAAAACTTTGCACGCTTGTTGTTGGCGACAGCCGTGTTGGCATTGTGCATGGGGGTCAGCTCTTTGAGCGCCAGCCCAGTAAAGCGCCAGGCTCCCCAATGGCAACCCATTGAAACAGCAGGGTCGTCGCAGGAGAGGCACGAGAGCTCCGCTGTCGTGATCGGCGACCATCTGTACGTGGTCGGTGGCCGTGGCGAGCGCCCGTTGCAGGCGCTGGATTTGAAGACGCGCACATGGCGCACGCTGGCGGCTCCGCCGCTTGAGGTCCATCACGCTCAAGCGATTGCCCATGCCGGCAAGCTGCTGATCATCACCGGTTTCACTGGCGGATTCCCGGACGAAACGCCTCTGGCAAACGTGCTGATCTATGATCCGGCCGCAGATCGTTGGACGCAGGGCGCGGAGATACCCGCAGCACGCCGCCGCGGTGCCGCCGGGGTGGCGGTTGTGGGGGACTTCGCCTATGTGGTTGGCGGCAATGCCAAGGGCCACAACAGTGGGTACGTCACCTGGACCGATGCCTTCAACATTGCCACCGGCGAATGGAAAGTGCTGGCCGACGCACCGCACGCACGTGACCACTTCCACGCGGTGGCACTGAACGGTGCCATCTATGCGGCCGCCGGCCGGGAGTCGTCACACGACACCGGCGAGTCATTTTCCAGAACGGTGAAGCCGGTGGATGTCTACGACATCGCCAGCAATACCTGGCATACCCTGCCCTCGCCCATACCCACTGCGCGCGCCGGAACGTCGGCGGTGGCAGCGTCGGGCAAGGTGATCGTGCTGGGTGGTGAGAGTGCCAGCCAGAAGGAGGCACACAACCAGGTGGAAGCCCTCGACACGGCATCTGGCGAGTGGATCACGCTGCCCGGATTGACGCAAGGCCGCCATGGTTTCCAGGCGGGACGTCACGGAAACAGCGTGGTCGTCGCCGCCGGAAGCGCCAACCGTGGCGGCGGGCCGGAGCTCAACAGCGTGGAGCTGTTGAGCGTGGAGCCGGACTGAGTCTTACGCTGCCGACGGAATCTTGATCGACTTCACGTTGACGAATTCCTTCAACCCCTCCGGACCGTGCTCGCGCCCGTAGCCGGAGGCTTTCACCCCGCCGAACGGCAGCGTCGGGGATGCCACGTCGAAGGTGTTGATGAACACCATGCCGGTGTCGAAGTACTGGGTGGCCAGCTTGCGGGCGCGCTTTACGTCGCGGCTGAAGATGCCGCCGCCCAGGCCATAGCGGCTGTCATTGGCGATGCGCATGGCGTCTTCATCATCCTTGGCACGGATGATCGCAGCGGCCGGGCCGAACAGCTCGTCCGCATACGCCACCTGGCCGGGGGCCACGTCGGCCAAGACGGTTGCCGGGTAGAACCAGCCGGTGCGGTCCGGCACGTTGCCGCCCACCAGCAGGCGTGCGCCCTGTGAGACACTTTTGCTCACCTGCTCATGCAGCTTGTCGCGCTGCGCCTTGGAGACCAAGGGCCCGAGCTGGGTATCGGCGGCGTTGGGGTCACCCATCGTGATGGCTTCGAACTTCTTCGCGTAGGCACTGACGAAGGCGTCATAGTTCTTCTCGGTCACGATGAATCGCTTGGCATTGACGCAGGTCTGGCCGTTGTTGAACAGGCGGCCCTTGACGCAGGTGTCCACGGCGAGTTCGAGGTCGGCATCGTCCAGCACCAGGTAGGCGTCATTGGAGCCCAGCTCCAGCACGCTCTTCTTGAGTACCTGCGCCGCCTTGGTGGCCACGGTCCGACCGGCATCCTCGCTGCCGGTAAGGGTGACCGCGCGCACCAGCTCGTTCTCCACGATGGCATTGGACTGGTCATGAGTGATCAGCAGCACGCCGAACAATCCCTTGGGCAGCCCGGCACTTTCGTAGATGTCGCGCAGCAGCAGACCGCTGCCGGTGCAGCTTTCGGCATGCTTGAGCAGTACGCCGTTGCCGGCCATCAGGCTGGCAATCGAGTAACGGATCGCCTGATAGGCCGGGAAATTCCACGGCTGGATGCCGTAGACCACCCCGATGGGCGAATGGGTGACGATGCCCGTGGCACCCTCGACCTCGCGCTCTTCATCGGCCAGCACGGAGGGCCCCTGCTGGGCGGTGTAGTCGCAGATGGCGGCACACAGATCCACTTCCGTGCGGCTGTCTTCGATCAGTTTGCCGACCTCATCGGTCATCAGCTGGGCGAATTCTTCCTTGCGCTCGCGCAGTGCCTTGGCGATGGCGGCAATGACCTTGGCGCGCTCGTCAAGGCTGCGCAGCCGCCACTGCAGGTAGGCCTCGTGACTGGCTTTGACCACGGCCGTTGCTTCGTCGTCGGACAGATAGTCGTAGGTGGCCAGCACCTCTTCGGTAAGTGGGTTGATGGTGGTGAGCTGTTTCTTGGACATGAAACGAAATCCTTCACTTCGGGGGAGAGTTGGGTGGGAGCGACGGCCTCAGAGATGCGCCTTGCGATGGCGCTCCAGCACGGGTTCGACGTCGGCCAGCGCCTGCATCACCTCGCGCTGCCAGTCACCCGACCGCAGGGTGCGCACGGCCGAATGCGCCGCGCATACCGTCGGGGTGTCAGCCCATTCCGTGGCCAGCGCCCGCGCCCAGCGGGCGAACGCGTCTGCGGCCTCGGGGACCGGCCTGAGCGCCTTGCCCAGCATCGGGTGGAACTTCAGTCGCGATTGCGGCAGCAGTCTGCCCAGCCAGCCGGGGGCGGCGAGCACGTTGAGGGTGTCATCCACATGCACGATGCCACTGCGGCGGTGCCGTACCAGTACGGACGCGGCGTGCACCTTGTCGTCGGACGTCACCAGGTCCAAACCTTCCGGTGTCGAGAACGCCAGGTCGTCACGGAACTGCTCCTGGGTAGCCGCATCCTCGATCACGGCGGAGTCCCACCTCACCGTGGGTGCCTGCTGCTGATGGCGGCGTGTTCCTATCATCCTGGCGCGCGGCAGCAGCTGGTGCATGCTGTAGCAATGCAGAGTGTGGAACGGATGCACGTTGATGATGGCTTCGACCAGATCGCCATTGCCGGTCTGCGCGAGAAGTCCGGTGCGGGCGTCCTCGTCCAGGGCATAGCTGTCGATCACCAGGTAGCGGCCATTGCTGCGGCGGATCAGCGACATCTGGGTACCGACATCGAGAAGGCCGCCAATGCGGTGATGACCACGGAAGTTCCAGAAGTCTTCGGCCAGTTGTTGCATGGGTGTGGAAGTCCGGCGTGGGGGCTGGGCCTTGCGATGATCGGCCCCGGCCGGTTCCCATGTCGTGAATTCTGCAGACGCGCGACTCACCCAAGGTTCACTGCGCGATTGGAGTGAGGCACTGGCCGTAGAGCCACGCCCTGCGTGGCTGCGCGGTGCCGGGTTGGTCGAAGCCACGCAAGGCGTGGCTCTACGCCGGAATTCCGCGCATACAGTCATCAAGGCGGGTTCTGTATTCCGACGCGGAGATTGGGATTCCGATCCCTGTCGGTGAGAGCGCTGCGCGAGCAAGTCCGTTCGGCTGCGCGCGAAGAGCAGCCGGGCAAGCCCGGCTCTACGGGAGCATCGGCGGCCCGGACTTACGCGGATGCGTTCTGGATCACGGCGACGGTGCGGTCGATGGCAGCGCGGTCTACCTGCCAGTGGGTCACCAGCCGCATCTTGCCGCCGTAGGGGCCGTTGGCGCGGATGCCTTCCGCAGCCAGAGCAGCGGTGAGCTGGTCTGAATCAACTGTTTCCGGCAGCGCAAACCAGACCATGTTGATGTGAACGTCGTCGGAGTCCACCGCGATGCCGGGCACGGCGGCCAGACGTTCGGCCAGGTAACGGGCGTTGGCATGGTCCTCGCCGAGGCGCCGGGTCATCTCGGTCAGGGCGAGAATGCCGGGCGCGGCAAGCACGCCGGCCTGGCGCCAGCCGCCGCCGAGCAGCTTGCGGTTGTAGCGGGCGCGCTTGATGAAGTCTGCCGGGCCGGCCAGGATCGAACCGACCGGTGCTGCCAGGCCTTTGGACAGGCAGCACATGACGGTGTCGACGTGCTGGGTGATTTCTTTTACGTCGCAGCCGAGATGGGTGGCTGCGTTGAACACCCGGGCACCGTCCAGGTGGATGGGAATGGCGTGCCGACGGGCAATCTCGGCAGTCTCGACCAGGGTCGCCAGTGGAATCACGCGGCCGTTGCCGTGCGCGTTCTCCAGGCAGATCAGGCCGGTGCGGGGAATATGGATGTCCTCCCCTACCCGGATGCGCGCTTCGATCTCCCTGGGCTGCACGACGCCGCGGTCGCTGGCGATGGTGCGCAGCTGTACGCCGCTGATCACGGCGGCGGCTCCGTTCTCGTGCCAGACCAGGTGGGAGTCGTCGCCGGCGATGACCTCGTCGCCGCGCCGGCAATGGGTGAAGACGGCCAGCTGGTTGCCGAACACACCGGTGGGAACGAACAGGGCGGCCTGCTTGCCCAGCATGTCGGCGGCGAGGCGCTCCAGCTGGATGACGGTGGGGTCGTCGCCGTACACATCGTCGCCCACCTCGGCCGACGCCATGGCGGCGCGCATCGCCGGCGTGGGCTGGGTGACGGTGTCGCTGCGAAGGTCTATCCACTGCATGTTCGGGGTGTCCACGGGTTGAGTACCGTGGAAGTATCGTTCAATCCGGGGTGCGGCGGTGATTGAGCGCCGGAATGTAGAGCGGGGCTTGCCCCGCTGCCGTTTGCGCGCGAAAAAGCAGCCGGGCAAGCCCGGCTCTACGAAGGCCCGGCGGATCCCATGTCTACAGCTCGGCGCGGATGATGGCCGCACCGGCGGCGAGTGCCTGCAGCTTGCCGCGCGCGACGCTGCGCGCCAGCGGGGCCATGCCACAGTTGGTGCTGGGGTACAGCTTGTCCGCATCCACGAACTTCAGGGCTTTGCGCAGGGTGGCGGCCACCTCTTCCGGCGTCTCCACGGTGTTGGAGGCCACGTCAATCGCACCGACCATCACCTTCTTGCCGCGCACCAGCTCGATCAGGTCGATCGGCACGTGCGAGTTGTGGCATTCCAGCGAAATGATGTCCAGGTTCGACTGCTGCAGCTTCGGGAACGACTCCTCGTACTGGCGCCACTCCGAACCCAGCGTCTGCTTCCAGTCGGTGTTGGCCTTGATGCCGTAGCCGTAGCAGATGTGCACGGCGGTCTCGCACTTCAGGCCTTCGATGGCGCGCTCCAACGCAGCCACGCCCCAATCGTTCACCTCGTCAAAGAACACATTGAAGGCCGGCTCGTCGAACTGGATGATGTCCACCCCGGCCGCTTCCAGCTCGCGGGCCTCCTGGTTGAGGATCTTCGCGAACTCCCAGGCCAGCTTCTCGCGGCTCTTGTAGTGCGCATCGTACAGGGTGTCGATCATGGTCATCGGACCCGGCAGCGCCCACTTGATCGGCTGCGTCGTCTGCCCACGCAGGAACTTTGCGTCGTCCACGAACACCGGCCTGGGCCGGCTTACTTCACTTACCACGGTCGGTACGCTGGCATCGTAGCGGTTCCGGATGCGCACGGTTTCGCGCTTCTCGAAGTCCACGCCACTGAGGTTCTCGATGAACGTGGTCACGAAATGCTGGCGGGTCTGCTCACCGTCACTGACGATGTCGATGCCGGCGTGCTGCTGTTCCTGCAGCGAAAGACGCAGTGCGTCCTGCTTGGCTTCAATCAGGGCCTCGCCTTCCAGCTTCCAGGGCGACCACAGTTTCTCGGGTTCGGCCAGCCAGGATGGTTTGGGCAGGCTTCCGGCGGTCGAGGTGGGCAGCAGTGTGTTCGTCATGTGCGTGGTTCAGGCCTTTGCGGTGGGTGCGGACCAGTTGGCGGCCCACTGGTTGAGCGTGCGCTGGTGGGGTTTGATGAAGGTTTCCTCGGTAAACCGTCCCTGTTTGACCGCCAGCTGGCTGCGCTCTTCGCGGTCATAGACAATGCGGGTGGCCGAGTAGTCCTCGTGCTTCAGGCTGGGCTGGTAGACCTTGCCCGCCGTGGAATTGGCGTTGTAGATCTCCGGACGGTAGATTTTCTGGAAGGCTTCCATCGTGGCGATGGTGGCGATCAACTCGGCATTGGTGTAATCGGCCAGCAGGTCGCCCTGGAAGTAGAACGCCAGCGGAGCCACGCTGCGCGGCGGCATGAAGTAGCGCACCCGCAGCCCCATCTTGCCGAAGTAGTCATCGGTCGGGGAGAACTCGCTTTGCTTGTACTCCACGCCCAGGATCGGGTGATGGTTCTCGGTGCGGTGGTAGGTTTTGCTGCTGGAGACGCTGATGCAGATCACCGGCGGCTTGGCGAAGTTGGCCTTGTAAGCTTCTGAGCCGAGGAAGTGCCGGAACAGCTTGCCGTGCAGGTCGCCAAAGTCCTCCGGTGCGGAGAACGCGGCCTTTCCTTCGTTGTGCTGGGGCAGCAGTACGCTGAAGTCGTAGTCGCGCACGTAGGAAGAGAAGTTGTTGCCGACGATGCCGTCAGTGCGCGTACCGGTCTGCTTGTCGACGATGGTGGTCTTGAGCATCTCGATCAGCGGGAAGGTTTCGCCGTCACTGCCCTGCTCCACCTGCATCTCCACCGTGATGATGTCCAGCTCGACCGCGTAGCGGTCCGCGTTGGGGTTGTCCCAGTGCGCCAGGTCATTGAAGCGGTTGTCGATCATCCGCAGCGTGTTGCGCAGGTTTTCCTGGCGACGCTCGCCCCGGGCCAGATTGGCGAAGTTGGTGGTGATGCGGGTGCCGTCGGCCGGACGATAGTTCTCGTCGAAGGCGATGCGCTTGATGCTGAAGGTGAAGTCGTGGCTCATGGTGACCTGCCGTGATGGTTTGATGCTGAAGGTGGGTTGCAAGATGGCTCAGGCCGCCGCGACGGCGCTGGCAGCGCGTGGCTCGCTGCGCCGGGCCAGCTCAAGCAGGGGAATGGCGCGCTGAACGGCGAGCTGCGCGCGATCCAGCAGCGCCGCGTTGTGCAGCCGGCCGTCCAGGAAGTCGCTGTCGGTGGCGTAGACGCCAAGCGGCAAGGTGCGCGCCTGGAAGAAGCTGAACAACGGGCGCAGCTGATGGTCGATCACCAGCGAGTGGCGCTCGCTGCCGCCGGTGGCGGCCAGCAGAATCGGGGTGTCAACCAGTGCGTCCTGGTCGATGAAGTCGAAGAAGTGCTTGAACAGGCCGGTGTAGGAGCCGCGGTAGACCGGGGTGGCCACCACCAGAATGTCGGCCTGCTCCACCGCCGCCAGCTCCTCTTCCACCGGGGCGGGCAACTGGCTGCGCCAGGTGGTGCCGGTCAACTGGGGCGCGACCTGGCCCAGCTCCACCAGACGTTGCTGGCAGGGAAGCTGCGAACCAATGAGGCCCATCAGGTGCTGGCAGAGGGCGGCGGCGCGGGAGGTGCGCTGCAGGCCCCCGGAAACGGCGACTACGCGGAGGGAATCTGTCATCGAATCGATGCTATCGGCGACCTCCCATGACGTAAAATGGTATTACTTCACGTATCCATGAGCAGGATTCATCGTAATGCTGGAACGTATCCATCTCAGCATTGTTCAGCAGGTTGAGCAGCAGGGGTCGCTGACCGCTGCGGCCGGAGTGCTGAACCTGACCCAGTCGGCCCTGAGCCATAGCATGAAAAAGCTGGAACAGCAGTTGGGCACCCCGATCTGGCTGCGCGAAGGCCGCAGCCTGCGCCTGACCCAGGCCGGGCAGTACCTGCTGGCCGTGGCCAACCGGGTGCTGCCGCAGCTGGACCTGGCCGAAGAACGGCTGGGCCAGTTCGCCCAGGGAGAACGGGGTGCGCTGCGCATCGGCATGGAGTGCCACCCCTGCTACCAATGGCTGCTGAAGATCGTGTCGCCCTACCTCGCCGCCTGGCCCGACGTGGATGTGGACGTGAAGCAGAAGTTCCAGTTCGGCGGCATCGGGGCATTGTTCGGCTATGAGATCGACCTGCTGGTCACCCCCGATCCGCTGCTGAAGCCCGGGCTGCGCTTCGTGCCGGTATTCGATTATGAGCAGGTGCTGGTGGTGGCCAAGGATCATCGGTTGGCCAAAGCGGCGTTTGTCGAGCCGCAGCAGCTGACCCCGGAAGTTCTGATCAGCTACCCGGTGCCGTTCGAGCGCCTGGACATCTACAACCAGTTCCTGTTGCCGGCCGGGGTCAGCCCGCGGCGGCACAAGGCGATCGAAACCACGGACATCATGATGCAGATGGTGGCCAGCGGGCGCGGTGTGGCGGCCATGCCTCGCTGGCTGGTGGAGGAATATGCCGCAAAAATGCCGGTGGTACCGGTGCGATTGGGGGCCAACGGAATTCCCAAGCAGATCTACCTGGGGGCCCGGGAAGCCGATATTGATGTCGACTACCTGCGCGCCTTCGTGGAACTGGCCCGGCACAGCGACACCAGTGGTGTCCGCTCAAGCGCGGGGGGCTGATGGACGCCTGGTCGCTGGAGGTGAGTGCGCGCAGCATTCCGGCACTCCGTTCCGTGGCCGACCGGGTGCCGCCTGGAACGCTGATCGCGATTCCCTACCTTCCCAATGAAGATGACGAAGCCCGGCTGGCGGCTGCCCGCGCGGTGCGTGAGCTCGGCTTCCAGCCCATGCCACACCTCTCGGCACGGCGGATCGACTCGCGTTCGATGCTTGAGCGGTTCATCACACGTGCTGTTGAGGAAGCGGCTGTCGAACAGTGTTTCGTGATCGCTGGCGATCCTTCCACGCCTTCAGGTCCGTTTGCGGACAGCGGCGCGTTGATCGCGACCGGCATTCTGGAAGGTTCCGGCATCCGTGCGGTGGCGGTAGGCGGGCATCCGGAAAATCACCCGGTGATGAACCCTGAACAACGCTGGCAGGCACTGCAGTACAAGTGTGAGGTCATCGAGCAGCGCGGCATGACACCGTCCATCGTGACCCAGTTCGCCTTCGATGCAGGCATCGTGCTGGGCTGGCTGCAGGAACTGCGCAGCCGGGGTGTCGAACATCCGGTGCGTGTAGGCGTACCCGGTCCGGCCAGTGTAGTGGTGCTGGCCCGCTACGCTGCGATGTGTGGCGTGGGGGCGTCGGCCGCGATGCTGGCCCGCTACGGCGTGTCGATTGGCAAGCTGCTGGGTACGGCGGGCCCGGGCGTGTTCGTGGACCAGCTCAGTCATGGTCTGACCGAAGCGCACGGGCACGTGAGCCTGCATTTCTTCCCCTTCGGTGGAATTTCGCAGTCGTTGAAATGGATCGAGCAACGCCAGTCCAGGTCCTGACGCTACTTTGCGCCGGACTGATCCGGTGCGCCCTCCGGCACATACACCATCCGCCCATCAGGAAGCCGGTAGGTGACCCCGGCCTTGACCCCGCCCCCCTCGCCTATTTCCCCGGTGGACTCGTAACGGGTGAGCTCCTCGCCCTGCTTGATGGTGATGCGCATGTCCGGCTGACCGGGGTTTTCGATCACGGTCACGTCCTGGGTGGAGAATGGATTGAGCGGGTTCCTGACGATGACGATCATCAGGATGCCGGTCACCACCAGAAACAGGTCGATCAGATTGACCACCGACAGGATGGGATCATCGGCTTCGTCGTCATCCAGGAAGCGCATCAGCCAGCCTCCTGCGCACGCTCGATCTGGCGCAGTTCTTCCAGCAGCCAGCGGCGGCGTACGGTCATGATCAGGAACGTGAGGCTGGCCGACACCAGCGCAAGGATCACCGACGAGAATGCCACGACCATGTTCTCGCCTACGCCCTGTGCGTCACTGCGAGTGAGTGCCAGCAGCGCTGGCCCCATGGGAATCATGGTGGCGACCAGGCCCAGCATCGGTGCCGTGCGCGAGACGATGCGCAGCATTTCCAGCCGCTTCAGAATCCACAGCTCTGCATCGTCGCTGGTGCCGCCGCTGCGGGCATGCCAGCTGATCAGCGGCGAACGGTAGTCCGCGCGTCGGCGCTGCAGCGCTTCCCATGCGAAACCGCCCAGCGCGATAAACGCATAGACCAGTGCCGCAAGAATCAGCAGCAGTACCGGCACCAGAAACAGGTGGGACACGTCGTAGAGGGTTTTCTCAAGGCCATTCATGGATCAGGGTCTGTGTTGATTGCGGTAACGATGGGTGTAGGCCTGCGCGGCGGCACCGAACAGCACGAGCGCCAGCAACGCCAGTAAAGCGAGGCCGCGATGGTGAGAGGAGTCGTGCGGCGGCGGCTGGACCTGACGCATGACCCGTCCCTTCACCTGCGGGGCGGCGCTCTGCACGGCGGGCTCTGTGGCACTGGCCGCCGCGACGGGAGCTGCGGTTGCCGGCGTGGTGCCGTATCCGCTGGCCGGTGCGGTGCGTGCGATGGGCCGGGCAGCAGGCGCTTGCGCGGCAGTCAACGCGCTCAACTGCTCAAGCCGCTCGCGGAGTTCGCGACGGGTCTGTTCGGACGGGCTCCAGTAGCCGCGCGCAACGGCCTCCTGCAGGCGTTCGATCAGCTGGGCCTGGGCAGTGGGATTGGCGCGCTCGAACCATTCGCCGACGTTCTGCTGGCGAATGTCGCGCACATAGGTGTCATGCAACGCCTGCCACTGATCCTGACGCACCGTGCCCGGAGCGGTGACCTGCCAGCCCAACAGGTTGTCGGTGGTCTTGAGCACTTCAAGCGTGCCTGCGTAGCCTTCCTGCTTCATGGCCGCGATCCACGCTGGATTGAGCACCCCCGCGCGCAGCTCATCGGCCAGGAACCGCGTCGCGGTGGTGGTCCGCGGCCGGGCCTGGCGCAGGTCCGAAATGAACAACGAAGGGGTGGTGCCATCCAGGTGCCGGACCGCCAGCGCAAGCCCGCCCAGGTACTCGAACGGATGGTCGGTGCTGAGCAGGCCGTTGACATTCGAGGAGCGCGACAGAACGGCGGCCTGTACACCGCGAAGATGCTCGGCGAACAGGTTGCCGTTGGGCAGGGTCCGCACCTTCCCTTCGGCGTCATAGGCATACTGCAGACTGTCGAGGAAGCCGTTGGCGAGCGTGGCATCGTCCTTGGCCGCACCAGGGTTGCGCTCAAGCACGGCACCGTTCAATCCGCTGCCGTAGCTGCCGGGTGCATTGCTGAACACCCGCAGCCGCGCCAGGGTTGCCGCCTCTTTCGCGGTCACGCCACGCTCTCGCAGGGCCGCCTCCATCTTCAGGCTGTGGCGGGCAACGGCATTGGCCGGCGTCGGCGGCAATGCAGCCAGCCGCTCCACCGCGCCCGCCAGCAGGCGCAGGAAAGGATCGAACTGATCCCGATACACACTGGTGGCCTGAACCACCACGTCGATGCGCGGGTGGGTCATCTCCGCCTCGGAAATGATGTCCAGCGCCACCACCTTGCCGGCGTCGTCCCACTGCGGGCGCAGTCCCATCGCGTGCAGCACCTGGGCTTCCAGCACGCCGAGGTGACGGATCGCCTCGCTTGACCACAGGCTGATGGCCAGCTTCTCGGGCGTGCCGTTGCCATGCTCCTGTCGCCACGCATCCAGCAGCTGGTCAAGTGCTTCGCGGCCGCTTTCATAGGCGGCACGGGTTGAAATGCGATCGGCCTGGAAGGCATATAGATTGCGGCCACTGCGCACGTCGGGGCTGCGCACCGGGTCGCCACCGGCCCCGGGCATCACAAAGCCGCCGGCAAGTCCCCGTAGCAGCGATTCGACTTCCTGCGTGTCAGTCAGCGCGGCATCCAGTTCGATGGCACGCTGAAGCTGGGCCCTCAGCGCGGTGCTGGCATCACCAGGAATGGAGTGACGGCTGCGCACATGCCTGAGCAGCGTCTGATAGGCGAGCCCAGCACGTAGCTGGGCCATGTCGCCCGTGTTGGCTTCCGCCGGGTCCATGCCCAACGCAACCAGGTAGTCCGGTCCCAGCTGCTGCATCACGGTCAACAGCCGGGCCTCGTCGGTGGCGGGCTCGCCAAAGGTGTGCAGGCCCAGTGGCAGCTGGCGGCGTGCCAGCTCGTGCAGATGGTCATGCAGGGCCTGCAGGAAGGCCGGGAAGCGTGTCTGCATGTCCACTGGGCTCCAGCCCATGTCGGCGGCGATGCCGGACCGTTCCGCCATCCCGCGCAGCTGCGCAGCCGTGGCCTCACGCACCTGGCCGTCGTCCAGCTGCTGGTATTCGTGCACCTGCTGGTGCAGGTCACGTAGTTCGTCATACAGGCCGGAGGGCGCAAATGCCGGGGTCTGGTGACTGATCACCACGGCGCGGCCGCGGCGCTTGGCCTGCATGGCTTCGCCGATGTTGTCCTGGATGTAGGGGTAGAACACCGGCACATCGCCCACCGCCAGCCAGGGGTAGTCCGACGCCCACAGACCCCGGTCCTTGCCGGGTGTCCACTCCTGGGTGCCGTGGGTGCCAAAATGGATGAGTGCATCGGCACGCCATGTCTGCCGGAGATAGAGGTAGGCCGCCAGATAGAGATGGCTTGGTACAGCCTGCTGGTCGTGGGTGGCCTCCCCTACCCGGCCGGCACGTGGCGGCTGCGGCATGACGAGCAGGTTACCAAGCTGCAGGCGCGGAATCACGAAACTGGGCACGCCGCCGACCGCAAGTACAAATGGGCTGGCCTGCGGATCACCCCAACGCCGGGTAAGCTCGTCGCGCCGGCTCGCGGGAAGCGTCTTCAGCCACTGCGTATACCGCGAAACTGGCAACGCCACCGCGAGGTCACGATCGAGCAGGCTGCGCAGGGTCTGCGGACGGTAGTACCCGCCAAGCATGGCCTGCGCCTGCTCGATGATCCGCTGTTCGTCAGCAACCTGTACGCGATAGCCGGCGGCACCGAGCCTGGGCAGCAGCGAAGCGATGCTGCGCGGCACGTTGAGGTGCGAGGCCGAAAGATTCTTCTCGCCGTCAGGGGCATTCCAGAACAGCAGGGCCAGATGCTTGTCACCCGCTGCACGTGTGCGCAGTCGCGCCAGCGCGGCCAGCTTGCCGACCATGGCCTCGATCTGCTCTGGAATTGGTTGCAGGGTACCGCGGTCGTTGGCCGAGACGACGGTGGGATCGGAGATACCCCAGGTTTCAGGCACTGACACAAACGTCGCCATCAATGACATCGGCACGCCGCTGTTGGCGTCCCGCCAATGCTGCGCGCTGCCCTGCCGGTAGTTCAATGCCTGCAGCACGGGCACGTCGAGCCTGGCGAACTCGTCCGCCAGCGCGTTGCCGTTCTGTAGATGGGTCAGGTTGACCACGGACGAAACGTCCAGTGGCTGCACGGCTGCGGTCAGTGCCTGTTCGTTCTGCGCCTCGTACCACACGCCAAACAGTGAAAGCTTCTGCCGTCGGCCGGCTTCGATCAGGGCGTCCAGCACCTGGGTCTGCATCGAGCTGACGTTGCTGGCGGCGATGATGACCGCTACCCGCGGCCAATCCTTCTGCCCCGCGTGGGTCCAAGCCTCCAGCAGTGATTGTGCCTGTGCATGCACCGGCTGCCCGGCAGCCCCGTAGTACCCGGTAGCCGCCAGCGCCTGCGGCGGAGGCAAGGCGTCCAGCGCCGCGTCGTTGCCATGCCACGCGGCCAGCCAGCGCCCCAGCTGGGTGAAGTTGGCCTGCCCGCCGTTGCCGTAGTAGCCGGCAATCCGCCGTGCCTGCGGCGCTGGCA
>NZ_RHPP01000067.1 GCF_003935715.1 Stenotrophomonas sp. 278
GATCAGCGGTTTCAGCCGTCCTGCACGCAGCGCCAGCCGGCGCGGGCCCGCCGCCGGCAGCAGCACCAGTTCGTCGTCCTCGATGCTTGCTGCCTGTCCGCGTGACCAGCGCGGGTCGGTGTTCAGCACCTGCTGCAGCAGCGGTGCCAAGGCCAGGGTCTGGCCTTCCACCTCGATGTCCAGCCCGACCTCGAACCAGCTCGATTCCTTCGGATCCCGATGCACGTCCAGAGTGATCGTATCCACCTCGCTTACGGTATGGCGGAAGTCGGGATCAGGCTCCACCCGCCAGCCCTGCGCGAGCAGCTGGGGCGCTTTCTCGTGCATGAAGCGCGCCCAGTCGCCGCCCTGCGGCAGGAACTGCGGCGCATTGCCGGGCAGGTGGGCGACCGGTCGTGCATCGCGATACAGCCCGGTGGCCTGCAGTTCGCGCTCGCGCTGCTGTTCTTCCACCGGGTTGCGTGCCAGCAGGCGCAGCTGCCCGTGTGCGTCGGTGACGAACACCGAGGGGTCATCCAGGTGCCGCGTTACCTCGCCATACTCGAACACGGCCGTGGCGAAGTCACGCCATTCAGAGGGATCACGCTGGCGCAGCCACGGTGGGCGGTGCTCGGTGCTGTGGAGGCGCAGCACCGGCACCAGGGGAGAGGGCTCGAGCGTCTCCCATGCCCCGCCATCGACGGGGTGGGGCAAAACGGGATTGATCTGCTGCAGGGTCTGGCCTACCAGCGCGGCTTCGTCGGGAAACACCACGGGCAGTTCCAGGAACGCGGCGGCGTCCTCGGCGGAAACGTCCAGCAGCAGCGGCCCGATGTCACCGGTCCGCTCGTCCACATAACCGCCCGACCGGCCGAGCACGACGCCCTTGGCTCCGCCATGCACCTGCAGCGTGGGGGCGACCGCCACCCCGCTGGACTGCTCGATGGCGCGCCAGTCCAGGGTTGCGGTGCGCGGTCCCGCCCAGCGGGTGGGGACCGGGTCAAGAGAGTGAGCCACGAAGGCGCGGCCGGTTGCCACGATCTGCTGCAGCAGCGCGGCGATATCGACCCGGTTGCGATGCTCGTGCTGATGGAGCAGCCACAACTGGGAGAGTACTGACACGTCTTCCTGGCCCATGTAGCCGGGAGGGGTCAGGAACATGTCGGGCACCAGGTCCAGCAGCTTCTCGCGCTTGACCACGCCGTCGGCACCACGCCGGGTGCGGTGGATGAACACGGAGAGCCGATGCTCGAATACCGCAAGGTCGTAGGCCAGGCCGCGCGACGGGCCAGCGGGAGCCGCAGGCCCGGCAGGACCGCCGCTGCGCGCATGCCAGCGCGAGAGTGCCTGCAGCAGTTCGTTGCGCGGAGTTGGTGCAGGCGCGGCCAGCGGTTCAGGGGGTGCTTCGGGTTGATCGGCCTCATCGGAAAGCTGCAGGCCCTGCGTCACCACGGCCGCCAGGTGCTTGCAGTTCTGCCCGACCGGGCAGCTGCATTCGGCCACCAGCTTGCTGCGGGCGGTGCGGGTGCTGGCTTTGAGGTCCACCCACACGTGGTAGGGGCGCCGCGCACTGCCCTGCACCAGGGCGGTGAGCTGGTCGTTCTGCAGGCGCAGCTGGCGCACCGCGAACAGGTAGTTGCCGCCTTTCTCCAGCGTCCATGGGTCGAACCAGCGCAGGACGTCGTCCAGGGTGTAGGTGGCTGTCATGAGGGGTCTCCTGCTTTGTTGCGCCGCACTCAGACGCGTCATCCGGTACCGCTAGAATGGGTCATTATCACCGAGCAAGGTAATCTGGAATGGAGCGACCTACGTCCAAAAGCAAGCGCTACGCCAGCGCCGCACAGGCGCTGCAGGGTGCGGTGGCCGATGGCCAGACCCTGGCGGTTGGCGGTTTTGGCTTGTGTGGCATTCCCGAAGCGCTGATTGCGGCCCTGCGCGACACCGGAGTGAAGGGCCTCACGGTCATTTCCAACAACGCCGGTGTAGACGGTTTTGGCCTCGGCCAGCTGCTGGAAACGCGCCAGATCAAAAAAATGATCTCGTCCTATGTGGGCGAGAACAAGGAATTCGAGCGCCAGTACCTGGCGGGCGAGCTGGAGCTGGAATTCAACCCGCAGGGCACCCTGGCCGAGCGCCTGCGCGCCGGCGGTGCCGGTATTCCGGCCTTCTTCACCGCCACCGGTTACGGCACCGTGGTCGCCGAGGGCAAGGAAACCCGCGAGTTCGACGGCAAGCACTACGTGATGGAAACGGCACTGCGTGCCGACGTCGCCCTGGTGAAAGCCTGGAAGGCCGACGACGCCGGCAACCTGGTGTTCCGCAAGACCGCGCGCAACTTCAACCCGGCCTGCGCCATGGCCGGCAAGCTGTGCATCGTGGAAGTGGAAGAGGTGGTGCCGGTGGGCAGCATTGATCCGGACCAGGTGCACCTGCCGGGCATCTATGTGCACCGCATCGTGCACAACCCCACCCCGGAAAAGCGGATCGAACAGCGCACCGTGCGTGCGGAGGGCAACTGAGATGGCATGGACCCGCGATGAAATGGCGCAGCGCGCCGCCCGCGAACTCACCGACGGCGCGTACGTGAACCTGGGCATCGGCCTGCCGACGCTGGTGGCCAACCACATTCCCGAGGGCGTGGACGTGTGGTTGCAGTCCGAGAACGGCCTGCTTGGCATCGGGCCATTCCCGACCGAAGCGGAGGTGGATGCCGACCTGATCAACGCCGGCAAGCAGACCGTGACCGCGCGTGCCGGTGCCAGCTACTTCGGCAGCCACGACAGCTTCGCGATGATCCGCGGCGGGCACGTGAACCTGGCCATTCTGGGTGCCATGCAGGTGACCCACAAGGGCGACCTGGCCAACTGGATGGTGCCCGGCAAGATGGTCAAGGGCATGGGCGGGGCGATGGACCTGGTGGCCGGCGTGCAGCGCGTGGTGGTGCTGATGGAGCACACCGCCAAGAACGGCGAACACAAGATCCTGCCGGAATGCACCCTGCCGCTCACCGGCGTGGGCGTGGTCGACCGCATCATTACCGATCTTGCGGTGTTTGATGTCACCGACAAGGGGCTGCTGCTGGTCGAATCCGCACCGGGCGTGAGCGCGGACGAGCTGAAGGAAAAGACCGGCGTCAGTTTCAACTGACGCCAGCGTCTGGCTCAACCTTTACGTGCGTATTGATAGGGCTGTCCGTCCTCGAACGGCAGCCCCAGCACCTCGGCGGCGGTGCGCGTGTGTGCACCGGCGTGGCTCACGACCAACGATATGACGCGCTCCAGCGCGTGTGCCTGGGTACCGTCCACCTGCCCAGCTTCCAGATCAAACGAAGACGGAACAAGATGCGTGTCCAATAACGGACGCAGCGCGGACAGGCGTACCCAGAACATGCTGCCGGCAACGAACGTGTCCTTGGAAATGTCCGCTGCGGGCAGGCCGATCTGGCTCAGCAGGGCACCGACGTTGCGCTCGTTCGCACCCCAGTAATAGTCAAGGGGTTGCACGTGGCCTTCCGGTGCAATCAAACCAAGCGTGGGATCGGCCACGAAAGCCTCGAACAAGCGTGTGGCGCGATCGGCATCCAGCAGGCGGCCGGTCAGCTCACGTCGCCACTCCTCGCCATCCTGGCGGTGCGTGGAGCGTTTGGTGTGCAGTTTCAGCACCACCTGCTCACCTTCCTGATACAGCCGCTCGGCGACGTGCAGGAACGGGAGGATGTCCCGTCCATGGTTGGGGAATACTTCGATCTGCGCAGTCAGTCCCGCTTGCGCCACGGCCTTTGCGACCCCATCGCGCTTGTCGGCGGTAGTCGTGATGATGATGCGCCAATGCAGCGCGGAGCGCTGAAGTTCAGCCAGCAATTCAGCAAGGATATCCAGATACCACGCATGGATCACCACGCACGGCCGCACAGGTGCGCCTGCCGCCGTGGGCGTGTGCAACGCCTCCCGCGTCGCCTCCAGATACGCGTGCCCCAGCCTTACGTCCGGTTCCAGTACCGCGCCTTCGGCCCACTCGTTCCAGGCGTTGATGAACACCAGTTTCTGCGAGGCGGACACCGGTGCCAGCCGCTTGTGGATGGTGGTCGACAGCCAGTCGCGGTAGCCGCGCGGTGACGCATGCAGGTACACGCGGCCGCGCCCGGAGCGGCGCGCTTCGTTGTCCCAGCCCGGATTGACGCCGGGGTACAGCGGGTACTCGGGCAGCGGGCGCGCGGCAATCTCAGCCGCCAGCTCGCGCCAGTCACGGACGTCGCCTTCGAACGCCGGATTGATCAGGTACTGTTCTGCCGTCAGCGAGCGCGGGTTGCTCATGTTCGGCGGGAACTCCACCGCGGCGTCGAAGCCGATGTCGCGCGGATCCGGGCGCTCGAAGCCCTGCACATACGCCAGGTGGATTTCGCCCACGTCGTTGTCGCGGCACCACTTGCGCCAGCGCTCGCCGGTGGCGCGGGCGTCAGGCAGCAGATGCGGGCGGTACACCAGCAGCATCGGCTTGCCGTCGACCTTGAGCGCACGGCGGTCGCGCAGGTAGTCGGCAATGTGCGCGATGAAGGCGATGTCGTCCTCGGCGCTGTGCTGCTGGCCGATCAGGATGTCCTCACTGCGTCCGTCCCAGCGACGCGCCCAGTTCTCGTTGGCCCAGCACAGGCAGAACGGGAAATCGATGCTGTCGTCGGCGAGCCACTGGCGCAGCGGGGTTTCCAGCAGGGTAGTGCCGCTGAACCAGTAGTAATAGAAGCAGAACGCGCCGATACCGTACTCGCGCGCCAGCGCGGCCTGGTCGCGCATGACCTGCGGGTTGCGCAGGTCATAGAAGCCCAGGTCCGCCGGCAGGCGCGGCTGCACGTGGCCTTCAAACTGGGGCAGGGCGCGGGTGACGTTGCGCCATTCGGTGAAGCCCTTGCCCCACCACGCGTCGTTCTGCGCGATGGGGTGGAACTGCGGCAGGTAGAACGCCACCAGCGTGGCTGGCAGCGTTTCCGGCAGCGCTTCAGCGCGATACGGCACATGGCCGATGGCAGGTTCGTCCGCGCGCTGCAGCGGGCGGTATGGCTGCCCGCCCGCTGTGGAATCAACGCGGCCGCGCGGCGGCGGCGGCACCCAGTCGGCATGCTTGTCCAGGAAGCGGCCGCGCAGACGGTCGCGCTGGCCTTCGGAAAGCGGCAGGGCCCGGAAGCCGGTGCGCAGCACCAGATAAACGGCCTGGCGCAGCCGGGCCTTCACGGTGCTCATGAAGGAAGGCCCACGGTAAGGGCGGCGACGGCGGCAGGCATGCAGGCTCCAGCAGTACGGCAGTGCCGGCCATTGTCGGGCTTCGGGGCGGGTACGGGCAAATCACCACCAACGCCTCAACGTAGCCATGGTCCGAGCGGCATCTTTGTCGGTGGACAGCAGGATGTTGCCGGGCTGTACCCCCAGGTAGATCCGGCGGCCGGTATCGAACTCGGCCCGCTGCATCCACATGCCGTAGAGGTCCATCCAGGGAATGATCAGGCCGCCGCCGCCTTGGCCCTGATAGGTGAGCCCACCCACCACCAGGCTGCGCGGAATGTTCCAGGTGAAGGTCGAGGTGACGGGGGCGGTCAAAGGGTCGTAACGCATGGTGTACATCTCCGGAAATCTCCCTCGCCGGGATGGCGAGGGATGTCGGGAGGCTGAAAACCGTGCGAGAAACCGGTGCGACGTATTTCCACGGAGGGTGTTGTATTTCGTCACCCTCCCGACGCAAGCCGTGCAACCTAGTTTTCCCGCGGAGTTTTCAGACTCCGTGCGTCCACCATGCGGACAACGCCACGATAGCGAAATCGGACTTGTCCCGGAGCAGTGACGCAGACGGACTGTTCGTGAAAGACGCCATGTCGCGAATGAATTCGGGAATGGCGGAGCGCCAGAACTACCAAGCGTTTCAGCGAGTGTGAAGGGCATCGCATTGGATGTGCGGATGCACCATTTTCCACTCAAAAAAGACGGCGTCGCCGCGTCGCGATTGGCACGCATTGCGTGGACACGCCGGGCGAGCGCCCGGCGAACAGCGCGATCGTCCTGCGCACGTGGCAATTCGTAGTGACACGCCATGCGTGTCAACCGCGCAACGCGCGGCACAAATGTCCGAAGACGGATCACCATCGATGCCCAGGCCGCACCGACGTTCAAGCCAAAACGAAGTCACCCGTCAGGCGTCCATGACCCATCCCAACGCGGTAATGTTCCCCCATGGACCTCCACCTCCCCGACGCCCGCGTGCACTGGCATCGCCACTGGTTGACCGCTGCGGCGGCTGACGCCCTGCAGCGCACCCTGCGCGAAGAGGTGCCGTGGGAGGTGCACAAGATCCGCATGTTCGGGCGGCAGGTGGACTCGCCGCGGTTGAGCTGCTGGATGGGGGACCCGGCGGCGCGGTACCGCTATTCGGGAACGGACTTCGTGCCGCATCCGTGGCATCCGGCGCTGCTGCCGTTGTGCGAGCAGCTGGGGTCTTTCTGTGGGGTGCGGTTCAACAGTGTGTTGTTGAACCGGTATCGCGATGGCGATGACGGCATGGGCTGGCACAGCGACAACGAGGCGGAGCTGGGGCCGGAGCCGGTGATTGCGTCACTGAGCCTGGGGGCCGCGCGGCGGTTCGCGCTGCGCCGGCGGGAAGATCACAGCCGCAAGGCGGAGGTGACGCTGGGGCATGGCGATCTGCTGGTGATGGCGGGGCAGACGCAGCGGTTGTATCAGCACGCGTTGCCGAAGAGTGCGCGGGCGATGGGAGAGCGGATCAATCTGACGTTCCGGTGGATCGACCGGGGTACGTGATCGTTGGGTGTGGTGCGAACAGCAGCCGGGCAAGCCCGGCTCTACGGGGCTGCGATCAACGCCGCAAGGGTGGGGCGATGGCGGGTTTCTGGTAATCCGCCTGGCCGGTCATCAGCGTCCAACCGACCACTTCGCGGGTTATCGCCTTCAATCCGGCTTCCATCGCCTGCGCCACCTGCGCGGTGTCAGTGCTGCCCACCGGCTGTTCCTGACGGAACGTGCGATCGGCCACCACGCGCTGGTCGACCACGTGGATCAGCTTGGCATTGAGTTCGATCAGCGCGTTCGGCGTGGCCTGGCCGTTGTAGTCGGCTTCAAAACGGCGCACGTCCAGGGCCAGCTTGTAGTCGGCGCGGATGCCGGTGGTGGCGCGGGCCACGCCGGAAATGCGGCCGCTGTCCTCGAAGCCGCGCACCAGCGCGTCGTCGACCATGTCGGTGGCCGGCTGTGCCCAGCTGACGCCCTTGTACACCTGCAGCTCGGACGGCTCCGGGCGCACATTGATGCGCGGGCTGTCGACCACGCGGGCGGCGGTCGGCTTGACCAGGATCAGCTGCCAGTCGACCTTCGGCCAGGCGGCATCGGGTTCGATGCGCACCACCGGCGAATAGATGGTCACCTGGCTGCGCTCGCCCCCGCCCAGCAGCGAGCATGCACCGAGTGCGACGATCAGCGCGGCCGGACCCAGCAGGCGCAGCGGACGGACGGGAAGAAGTGGAATGTGGCTCATTTGGGTTCAAACTCCTTCGGCGCGTCACGGCCCAGCAGGTAGCGGGCGGGATTGTTGTCCAGGCGGTCGCTGACCCGGCGCAGGTCGCGGATCAGCCCGCGCAGCTCGGTCAGGGTCGGGCCGAGCTGGCCCAGGCCGTCGTTGGCGAAGCTGTTGATGGCGGCGCGGTTTTCGCCAAGGATCGAGTCGGCATTGCCGGCGGCCGAATCCAGTTTGGTCAGGGTGGTTTCCAGCTTGTTGAGGATCGGCGGCAGCTGCTGCACCAGGTTGGTGTCCAGACGCTGGATGGTGCCGTTGGTGGTCTTCAGGGTCTGGTCGAGGCTGCGCGCGGCGTCGCGCGCGCTCATCAGCAGCGCCTGGGTGCCCTGGTCGCGGTCGGCCAGGCCGCCGCTGATGGTTTCCAGGTTGGCCAGGGTGGAGTTGATCGCGGCCACGTTGCGGTCGCTCAATATCTGGTCCATGCGCTCGACGATCCGGTTGGCCACGTCGGTGATGTTCTGCAGCGCCGAGGGCGTGGTCGGGATGATCGGCGCGGGGTCCTTGTTGACTGCGGTCAGTGCTTGCGCCTGCGGCGTGCCGCCGGTGAGCTGGATGATCGAAGGACCGGTCAGGCTGGTGATGGCCAGCTTGGCGCGGGTGTCGGTCTTGATCGGGGTGTTGGAATTGAGGCGGATGCGCGCCACCACCTGGCGCGGGTCATCCGGCACCAGATTGAGTTCGGTGATCGAGCCGACCGCGATGCCGTTGTACTGCACCGGGCTGCCGACCGAGAGACCGGTCACCGCTTCGCGGAACACGACGCGGTATTCGGTCCAGGTGCGGTCGGAGGAATACTTGGCCGCCCATAAGCCGAAGGCGAGCAGGGCCAGCCCGACTATCAGGGTGAACGCGCCGATCAGTACGTAATTGGCTTTGGTTTCCATGGGTCACTCACTCTTTGGCCGCGCGGGCAGCGCGTGCGCGGGGGCCGTGGAAATACTCCTGGATCCACGGGTGCTCCAGTTGTTCAATCTCGTGCAGCGGGGCATTGGCAATCACCTGCTTGTCAGCCAGCACGGCCACCCGGTCGCAGATCGCATACAGGGTGTCCAGGTCGTGGGTGATCAGCATGACGGTCAGCCCCAGTGCTTCCTGCAGGGTTTTGATCAGGCGGTCGAACGCGGCCGCGCCGATCGGGTCCAGCCCGGCGGTGGGTTCGTCCAGGAACAGCAGCGGCGGGTCCAGGGCCAGGGCGCGGGCGAGGCCGGCGCGCTTGCGCATGCCGCCGGACAGCTGCGAGGGCAGCTTGTTGATCGCGTCGGCGGGCAGGCCGGCCAGCTTGACCTTCAGCAGGGCCAGCTCGTAATGCCAGCGCTCGGGGAGTTCGCGGTGGTGTTCCTTCAGTGGCACCTGCACGTTCTCGCCCACGCTCAGTGATGAGAACAGTGCGCCGTCCTGGAACAGCACGCCGGTGTTGCGCTCGATGTGCAGCCGGTCAGCCGGTTTCTCCGAACGCGCATCCACCCCCAGCACTTCGATCTGGCCGGCGTCGGGATGGCGCAGGCCGAGGATGCTGCGCATCAGCACCGACTTGCCGGTGCCTGAGCCGCCGACCACGCCGAGGATTTCGCCGCGGCGCACGTCCAGGTCCAGTCCGTCATGCACGGTCTGGCTGCCGAAGCGGTTGGTCAGCCCGCGCACGCGGATGGCCAGGCCGTCGCCGTCTTCCAGGCGCTCGGTGCTGTCGGTTTCGATGAGGGTGTCGGCTGTAGTCATCACCAATCCATGTGCATGAACCACAACGCGGCGAACGCGTCGATGATGATCACCAGCGAGATGGTCTGCACCACGCTGGAGGTGGTGCGCTCGCCGACCGACTGCGCGGTGCCCTCGACCTTGAGGCCTTCCAGGCAGCCGATCAGGCCGATCACCGCGGCGAACACCGGGGCCTTGGCCAGGCCGACCAGCATGTGCCGCACCTCGATGGTGTCGTGCAGGCGGGCCAGGTACATCTGCGGCGGAATGTCCAGGTCGAACGCGCCGACCGTGACGCCGCCGGCGAGGCCGGCCACCATCGCCACGAAGGTGAGCAATGGCAGGGTGATCATCAGCGCGATCAGGCGCGGCAGCACCAGCAGGTCGACCGGATCCAGGCCGAGGGTCTTGATCGCGTCGATTTCCTCGCGCGCCTTCATCGAGCCGATCTGCGCGGTGAACGCACTGGCGGTACGTCCGGCCAGCACGATGGCGGTAAGCAGCACGGCGAATTCGCGCAGGAAGGCGATGCTGACCAGTTCGACCACGTAAATTTCCGCGCCGAAGTCGCGCAGGATGGTGGAGCCGAGGAAGGCGATCACCGCACCCACCAGGTAGGAGAGCAGCGCCACCAGCGGCACCGCGTCCAGCCCGACCTGCTCCATGTGGTGCACGGTGGCGGTCAGCCGCAGCCGGCGTGGCTGGCGCAGCAGGCGGCCGGCCTTGACCAGGTTTTCGCCAAGGAAGCCGGCCAGCAGCACGATGTTCTGGCCGACGCCATGCATGCTGCGGCCCAGGCGCTCGAGCGCGGCCAGTACGCCAAAGTCGCGCTTGGGTTTGGGCCGGTCGTCGGCCACTTCCTCGATGGTGCACACCAGTGCCTGGTGTTCAGCGCGGAACGCCAGCGCGTCCTCGCCCAGGTTGGCGCGATGTGCCACGCGCAGTACCTGCAGCACGCCGGCCGAGTCGAGCTGGGTGATGCCGCTGGCGTCGATGCCGGTCACCTGTTCGGGTGCAGCGCGCAGCGCTTCGGCCGCGTCCAGCGCGGTGCGCAATGTCCACTGGCCGGACAGCCGGATAAGTCCGGGGTCCTGTGGATCCTGTTCGAGTCGGGGAGGTTGGTTTGGCGTCATGGGGCGTCCTCCTCCCAGCATAACCTGTCTGCGTGCAGGCCAAGTGTGTGCGCTGCGGCATGGCCGTTGTTCAGGCGGGCTGGCTTCGGGTAATACTACGCCGCATGTCTGCCGACGCACCTGCCATTGCCACCCCACCGGCCACCTACGCTCAGCGGGTCGCCTTCGTTTCGGAGATCGCCGGACGCCTGCACAGCTATGGCACCACGGCCCAGCGCCTGGAAGCGGCGGTGGTGGCGTTGTCGCAGCAGCTGGACCTGGACTGCGAGCCGTGGTCGAACCCGACCGGACTGATCCTGAGTTTCAGCGACCCGACCAAGGCGATCGGTTCGTCGGACATCACCCGTGTGATCCGCCTGGCCCCGGGCGAAAACGACCTGCACAAGCTCAGCATCGCCGACCGCATTGCCGATGCCGTCGCCAACGGCACCATGAGCATCGCGCAGGGCCACACCGCGCTGCGCCAGCTGGATAAAGACCCCGGGCGCGCCGGCAAGATCCGCATGATGCTGTCCTACAGCCTGGGTGCGGCCGGCGTGGCCGGGCTGTGGAAACTGCCGTGGCTGGACATCGCCACCGCCGGCGTGATCGGCCTGCTGATCGGCCTGATGTCGCTGGTGACCGACCGTCGTCCGGCCACGCGCGAGGCCAGCGAGGCACTGGCGGCACTGCTGGCCGGCACGGTGGCGGCACTGGTGGCCTCGTTCGTGGGGCCGTTGAATCTCAATACAGTCATCATTGCGTCACTGGTGGTGATGCTGCCGGGTATGTCGCTGACCAATGCGGTGAACGAACTGGCCAGCCAGCATTGGGTTTCGGGCACGGCGCGGTTTGCCGGTGCGGTCACCACGATTCTGAAACTGACGGTGGGCGCGGTGATCGCGGTGACGCTGTCGGGCATCATCGGGCTGGACCCGCAGGTGCGCGCGTCGCGGCCGCAGGCCGACTGGGTGGAATGGAGCGCGCTGCTGTTGGCGGCATTTGCGTTTGCGATGTTGTTCAAGGCGAACCGGCGCGATTATCCGTGGGTGATCGCTGCTTCGATTGCCGGCTATGCCATTTCCAAATTCGCCGGACAGGCGTGGGGGCTGCCGGCGGGCATTTTCCTTTCGGCCATGGTGATGACCGGCGCGGGCAATCTGTTTGGCCGCCTGGTGCAGCGCCCGGGGGCGATCATCCGCCTGCCGGGCATCATCATGCTGGTGCCGGGCAGTACCAGTCTGCGCGGGGTGCTCACCCTGGTGCAGCAGCAGGATGTCAGTGCCGGGCAGCTGGTGCTGATGACGGTATTGAACGTGGTGATGGCGCTGGTGGCGGGCTTGTTGTTCGGGAATCTGCTGATACCTGCGCGCAAGAATCTGTGAGTATTTGAGAGGTTGTATCGGGAGGCGGTATCGGTAGCGCCGGCCGTTGGCCGGCCCAGGCGATACCGAAGGCCGGCCAACGGCCGGCGCTACCGATGTTCCGGACGTTGCGGTTTTCGCAACCGCACAAACAAAAACGCCGGCGTCTCAGCCGGCGTTCTTACTCAGGTGCTTCCTTGATCATGCTTACTTCTTGATCAGGAAATCTTCCAGCTTCTTGCCCTTGGTGGTGTGTGCAGCGAGCCAACGCGGCTGCTTGCCACGACCGGTCCAGGTTTCCTTCGGATTGGCCGGATTGCGGTACTTCGGAGCCACTTTACCGAGCTTGCGCACGGCCTTTTTCGCGGGGGCCTTGGTCGCGGCCTTGGTTGCGCGACCACGTGCGGGGGCAGCATCACCAAACACTTCTTCAACCGTGTAACCGCTGCTCTTGAGCAGCTTGTTCAACTGCGCGCGTACCTTGGTGATGGCGGGGCGCTTGGCAACAACAGTCTGGCGTTTCTTTGCGTTCTTGATCAGGGTGCCCAGCTCTTTGGCGGACATTCCACTCAGGTCGATACTCATCAACTACTACTCCGGAATTCAAACGAAGGACGGGGGCCGCCGGTCCGTGGCGAGTCCTGAGGATACATTTTCATTTGAATCGTGCACAGTAAGCGGCATTACCCATTCTGGCGGGATAATGAAAAAGCCGGGGTGTCATCCCCGGCTTTGTGATCACTTCGACAGTTTGGCCAGCAGCGCGCCCCGGTCCAGGCTCTCCGCCTCGCTGGCGGTGCGGGACCGGTACTCGAAGGTACCGGCGGCGAGCCCGCGTTCGGACACCACCACCCGGTGCGGAATGCCGATCAGTTCCATGTCGGCAAACATGCCACCCGGACGCAGGCCGCGGTCGTCCAATGCCGCGTCCAGACCGGCGGCCTGCAGTTCGGCCAGCAGGTCGGCGGCGGCGGCGCTGACGGTTTCATCCTGTTTCGGATTGATGACACACACCACCACCTGCCACGGGGCCATCGCCTCGGGCCAGATGATGCCGGCCTCGTCGTGGTTCTGTTCGATGGCGGCGGCCACGATGCGGGAGATGCCGATGCCGTAGCAGCCCATCGCCATCACCGCAGCCTTGCCGTTTTCGTCCAGCACGGTGGCATTCAACGACTGCGCGTACTGACGGCCGAGCTGGAACACGTGGCCCACTTCAATGCCGCGCGCGATCTTCAGTTCGCCACCATCTGCCGCGCGGTCGCCTTCCTTGACGTTGCGGATGTCGACGACTTCCGGTTCCGGCAGGTCGCGGCCCCAGTTGACGCCGGCAAGGTGGAAGCCCGCCTCGTTGGCACCCACCACGAAATCGGCCAGCGCGGCTACTTCGCGGTCGGCCACGATGCGGATCGGCTGCGCCGGATTGAGCGGACCGAGGAAGCCGGGCTCGCTGCCCAGGTGGGCCTGGATCTCGGCTTCGCCGGCCATGCGGTAACCCTGCAGACCTTCGACTTTGCCCAGCTTGATTTCATTGACCTCGTGGTCGCCGCGCACCAGCGCCAGCACGAAACCGGCCTCGGTCATGATCGCCACCGACTTCACGGTGCGGGCCAGTGCGATGCCCAGCAGCTCGGCCACGGCTTCGCAGGTCTTCTGGGTCGGGGTCTCGACCTTGCGCAGTTCCTCGCCGGCAGCCGCACGCGGTGCCGGTTCGGCGGCCACGGCCGCTTCCATGTTGGCGGCGTAATCCGAACCGGTGGAGAACACCAGCGCGTCTTCGCCGGAGTCGGCGATGACGTGGAATTCCTGCGAAGCATCACCGCCGATGGCACCGGAATCGGCCTGCACCATGCGGAAATCCAGGCCCAGGCGGGTGAACACGCGCGCATAGGCACGCTTCATGTTTTCGTATTCGGCGACCAGGCTTTCCTCGTCCAGGTGGAACGAATAGGCGTCCTTCATCAGGAATTCGCGCGCGCGCATCACACCGAAGCGCGGACGGATCTCGTCGCGGAACTTGGTCTGGATCTGGAAGAAGTTGACCGGCAGCTGCTTGTAGCTGGACAGCTCCTGGCGCGCGAAATCGGCGGCGGCCTCTTCAGCGGTGGGGCTGTAGCAGAACACCTGTTCCTTGCGGTCCTTGATCTTCAGCAGCTGCGGACCGAACTTCTCCCAGCGCCCGGTGGCTTCCCACAGTTCCTTGGGCTGGATGGTCGGGACCTGGAATTCCACGGCACCGGCGCGCTCCATTTCCTCGCGCACGATGCGCTCGACCTTGCGCAGCACGCGCAGGCCCAGCGGCGACCAGGTGTACAGCCCCGAGGCCAGCTTGCGGATCATGCCCGCGCGCAGCATCAGGCGGTGGCTGGTCAGCTCCGCGTCGCTGGGAGTTTCCTTGGTGGTGTGCAGGTGGAACTGGGAGAGGCGCATCGTCGGCTTCGCTGAACGGCGGAAACCGATATTCTGCCAGTCCGGCAGGGTATCGACCAACGGCGGACGCATCGCGTGGGCCGGCCAACGGCCGGCGCTACCGATGCTGTGCGCGCTGATCCCCGCGGTAGCGCCGGCCGTTGGCCGGCCCAGGTGGTTGCGGATTCGTCCGGAATGCCACCGTCGATGCAGATTACGCCGCCGGCGGGCAATACGCCTGGATGCCGGCCTCGGCCATGCTCTTCTGGGCCTTGCGCTGGTCGGCGGTGAGCGGGGTCTCGGGCTTGCCGTCGCCGTCGGTGTCGTACATGACCTCGCCCTGGCCGTTGAGCAGGGCCAGGTTCTTGCGGCTCTGGCTGCAGTCGGCCGATTCGGCCGGGGCCTCAGCCTTCCTGCCGGTGGTGACCGGGTCGCGGGTGGTGATGCGGCGCTGCTCGGCCTTCTGGTTGGCCGGCGGCTTCTCCGAGTACTGGGTCACGCCGTTGGCGTCCTTCCACTTGTACACGTTCTGGGCGCTGGCCGAGGCGCTGGCAAGCAGCAGGCAGCACAGCAGGGGCAGGACACGCATGGCAACTCCAGTCACTCAGGGTCAGGGCCGCGATTGCAGCATTCCGGCCCGGTGCTGGCAAGCGCGGCGGCGACAGGCGGGGCGGGCGGCGGGGGCAACGGTCGACCGGCAACCGCCCCAAACCGGGGCGCAGCCACTAAACTGGCCGGCATGGATCAGATGAAACCCCCGCCGCGCTCGCGCAGCATCTACCTGCTGCCCAACCTGTTCACCACCGCCGGCCTGTTCGCCGGGTTCTACGCGATCATCGCCGCGGCCAATGGCGAGTTCGTCAACGCCGCGGTTGCGGTGTTCGTGGCGGCGATCATGGACGGCCTCGACGGCCGGGTGGCCCGGTTGACCGGCACCAGCAGCGAATTCGGCGTGCAGTACGACTCGCTGGCCGACCTGGTCAGCTTCGGCATGGCCCCGGCGCTGGTGATGTACCACTGGTCGCTGTCCTGGCTGAAGTTCGACGACCCGGTGCTGGGCCGCGTGGGCTGGGCGGTGGCGTTCCTGTACGCCGCCTGCGCGGCGTTGCGCCTGGCCCGCTTCAATACGCAGGTCACGGTGGTGGACAAGCGCTGGTTCATCGGCCTGGCCAGCCCGGCGGCAGCCGGTCTGATGATGTCCTTCGTCTGGGCGTTTGCCGACGGCAACCTGGGCTGGGACGGCAACGAACTGCGCTACGTGGCGCTGGGCGTGACCCTGGTGGCGGCACTGCTGATGGTCAGCCGGATCCGCTTCTGGAGCTTCAAGGGCAGCGGCGAGAAGGGCCCGCGCGCCGACCGGGTGCCGTTCATGGCGCTGGCGCTGCTGCCGGTGGTCATTGCGATCATGGTGATCGACCTGCCGCGCGTGCTGTTCGCGGTGGGCATCGTGTATGCGCTGTCCGGCCCGGCGATGTGGCTGTGGCAGCGGACCCGCAAGACGGCCGAGCCCGGCGCATGAGTACGCCGGCCACGCCGCCGCTGTGGACATCGGCCCAGCAGTCCTGGCTGCAGGCCATGGGCTACACGGTGTTCGTGGACGGCAGCGTGGAAGCAGCCGCACCGGAGCCGGCGATTGATCTGACCGCTGTGCCGGCGGATCCCCGGGCAGGGCGCGATCGCGTAGAGCCGGGCTCTGCCCGGCTTGCGTCTTCGCCCGATCGAACGGCCAGCCGGGCAGAGCCCGGCTCTACGCGGCTTGCGTCACCGCCCGAACGAACGGCCAGCCGGGCAGAGCCCGGCTCTACGCGGCTTGCGTCACAGCCTGATCGAACGACCAGCCGGGCAGAGCCCGGCTCTACGACAGCGGCACCGGTCGAGACCGCGCCGCGTCGCGCCGGCACCCGTCAACCCGCCGTGCGCTTGCCCGACCGGCTGCAGATCGCGCTGCTGCGCGCCTCCGGCTGCAACCCGAACGACCCTGAAACCCAGGCCCTGATGGCCAGCTGGAACCTCGACGAACTGCGGCGCAGCGCGGCCGCCAAGCGTGCGCTGTGGCCGCAGCTGCGTGCGCTGCGCAAGCGGAGCCGGTCGTGAGCGCGGTCAGTTCGCCGCGCCCGCCGTCGCTGCGCGCGCTGCGCGAAGACGACCTGGATGCGGTGATGGATATCGAGGAGCGCGGTTACCCGTTCCCGTGGACCCGCGGCATCTTCGTCGACTGCCTGCGCGCGGGGTATCCGTCGCTGGCGCTGCTGGACGACGGCGACCTGGTGGGCTACGGCGTGCTCAGCGTGGCCGCCGATGAAGGCCACATCCTCAACGTCTGCGTGGACCCGCGCTTGCAGTCGAACGGGTTGGGACGGTTCCTGTTCCGCGCGCTGGTGCAGCTGGCGCGCGACCATGCGGCGCACCGGGTGTTCCTGGAAGTGCGACCGTCCAATGGGCCGGCGCTGAAGCTTTATGAAAGCGAAGGCTTCAACGAGATCGGTCGCCGGCCGCGCTACTACCCCGCGCACGGCGGGCGCGAGGACGCGCTGGTGATGGCGATGGAGCTGGTGAACGACGACATCGAGACGATGCCGCCGTTGTAACCGCGGCGCTTACAACTTCGCGCGCTGCTCGCGCAGGCCGGCCAGCTGCGTGGTCCAGTCGGCCAGGCGTACGCGCTCCTGCTCGACCACCGCGGCCGGCACCTTGTCGGTGAATTTGGCCAGCTTGGTCTCGCTCTTCTCGTATTCGCCCTGCACGCGCGCGATTTCCTTGTCCAGGCGTGCACGTTCGGCGTCCAGGTCCACCAGCCCTTCCAGCGGCACCAGCAGCTTCAGCTCGCCCACGATCGCGGCGGCGGCCGGCGGGGTGGTTTCACCGTCGCCCAGCCATTCGATGCTGTCCAGCTTGAGCAGGAAGGACATCGAGGCACCGAAGCGTTCAATGCGGGCGCGGTCCTGGGCCACGCCGGCCTGCAGACGCAGCGGCACCAGCTTGGACGGGGCTACGTTCAACTCGCTGCGGACGCGACGCACGGCGCTGATCACGGCCTTCAGCCATTCCACGTCGGCTTCGGCCGGGCCGAAGTCGCCGGCGAATTCGGCGGCGGTGGGGTAGGGACGCAGCGATAGCGTGGTTTCGGTCAGGCCCAGACGCGGGGCCAGCTGCTGCCACAGCTGTTCGGTGATGAACGGGGTCAGCGGGTGGAGCAGGCGCAGCAGCGCTTCCAGCACGTACAGCAGGGTGTGACGGGTGCTCTCGGCGTCGGCGGCATCGCTGCCGTTCAATGCCGGCTTGCTCAGTTCCAGGAACCAGTCGCAGAACGCGTTCCAAACGAATTCGTACAGGCACTGCGCCAGCAGGTCGAAGCGGTACGCGGCGAAATGGCCCTGCGCTTCAGCGGTGGTGGCGGCCAGGCGTGCCAGGATCCAGCGCTCGGCGTCGGTGCGCGGGGTGGGAGCACCGGTGAAGGCGGCACCTTCGGTGTTCATCAGTGCGAAGCGGCTGGCATTCCACAGCTTGTTGCAGAAGTTCTTGTAGCCCTCGGCGCGGTTCATGTCGAACTTGATGTCGCGACCGTGGGTGGCCAGCGCGGCGATGGTGAAGCGCAGCGCGTCGGCCCCGTGCGCGGCGATGCCGTCGGGGAATTCCTTGCGGGTCTTGCGCTCGATCTTCTCGGCCGTCTTCGGCTGCATCAACCCGCCGGTGCGCTTGGCGACCAGGTCGTCGATGCTGATGCCGTCGATGATGTCCAGCGGGTCCAGCACGTTGCCCTTGGACTTGGACATCTTCTGGCCTTCGCCGTCGCGGATCAGGCCGGTGAAGTACACATCCTTGAACGGAATTTTCCCGGTCAGGTTGTCGGTGGCCATGATCATGCGGGCCACCCAGAAGAAGATGATGTCAAAGCCGGTGATCAGCACCGAGGAGGGCAGGTAGCGGTCGAAACCGCGTTCGGCCATCGCCTGCGCGTTCGGCCAGCCCAGGGTCGAGAACGGCCACAGCTGCGACGAGAACCAGGTCTCCAGCACGTCGCTTTCCTGGGTCAGCACCACGTCGCTGCCCAGTCCGTTCTTTTCGCGCACTTCGGCTTCGCTGCGGCCGACGTAGCAGCTGCCGGTCGCGGCGTCGAACCACGCCGGAATGCGGTGGCCCCACCACAGCTGGCGGCTGATGCACCAATCCTGGATGTTGGTCATCCAGTGGCGATAGGTGTTGATCCAGTTCGGCGGCACGAAGCCGATGGCGCCGCTCTCCACAAGTTCCAGGCCACGACGGCCGAGCTCGTCCATCTTCACGAACCACTGGTCGGTCAGGTACGGCTCGATCACCTGGCCGGTGCGGTCACCACGCGGCACCTGCAGCTTGTGCGCCTTGGTTTCCACCAGGATGCCCAGGTCTTCCAGCTCGGCCAGCACGGCCTTGCGCGCGTCGTAGCGGTCCAGGCCCTGGAAGCGCTCCGGCGCGTTCTCGTTCACCGACGCGGTCGGGGTGAACAGGTTGATCATCGGCAGGCTGTGGCGCACGCCGACCTGGTAGTCGTTGAAATCATGCGCCGGGGTGACCTTGACCACGCCGGTACCGAACGCACGGTCGACGTAGTCGTCGGCGATCACCGGCACGCGGCGACCGGTCAGTGGCAGCACCACCTGCTTGCCGATCAGGTGCTGGTAGCGCTCGTCTTCCGGGTGCACCATCACCGCGGTGTCGCCCAGCAGGGTTTCCGGACGGGTGGTGGCGACCACCAGGTAGTCGCGGGTTTCGCGCAGCGTTTCCACGCCGTCGGCGTCACGCTCGACGTGCTCGTAGCTCAGGCCTTCATCCAGGGTGTAGGCGATCGACCACAGGAAACCATCTTCCTCGGAGGCTTCCACTTCCAGGTCGGAAATGGCGGTCTTCAGCACCGGGTCCCAGTTGACCAGGCGCTGGCCGCGGTAGATCAGGCCCTGCTCGTGCCAGCGCACGAAGGCTTCGACCACGGCCTCGGACGGCTGCGGGTCCATGGTGAAGGTGCTGCGCGACCAGTCGGCCGAGGTGCCGAGGCGGCGCATCTGGCGTTCGATGATGTCGCCGGACTGCGCCTTCCATTCCCACACCTTGCCGATGAAGCCTTCGCGGCCCAGCGAGTCGCGGGTTTCACCCTTGCCTTCCAGTGCCAGGTTGCGGCTGACCACCATTTCGGTGGCGATGCCGGCATGGTCGGTACCCACCTGCCACAGCGTGTCGTAGCCGCGCATGCGGTGGTAACGCACCAGCGCGTCCATCAGGGTCTGCTGGAAGGCATGGCCCATGTGCAGCGTGCCGGTGACATTCGGCGGCGGCAGCAGGATGGTGTACGGCTCGCCCTGGCCGGACGGCTTGAAGTGGCCGGCCTTCTCCCAGGCGTCGTACAGCGCCGTTTCAAAGGTCTTGGGATCGTAGCTGGAGGCGAGTTGGGTCATGCGGGGCAACCGGGAAAGGCAATCGGATAAGAATCAGGGCAGCGAAGCGCCCCATCAAGGGGCGCTGCCGTCAGTTACATGTCGTACTTGTTCAGATCAAAGCCCAGCGCCTTGTACTGGCGCCAGCGCTCGCGCAGCGGTTCGCGCGCTTCAGGGTCGGCCGGCACCACTTCCAGCACGCGGTCGCAGGCCCCCAGCCAGGGGTCATCACGCAGGTTGATCACCAGCGGCCGGGCCGGGGCTTCACCCCCGGGCACGGCGATCAGCACCAGGGCTTCTTCCTCGTCCATGTCCTCACCGGCGATCTGGTGGGGAATGTAGGCGTCGTCGTCGAACGACCACAGCAGTTCGTCCAGCGCCTCGGCCTGGGCCTGGTCGCGGGCCAGCACCAGCGTGGGCAGCTGGGCGTCGTTGGCCTTGCGGGCCAGTTCGCAGACCAGGCGCAGCGGTTCGGTGAGGAACCGCGGCTTGGCGATCAGATAGAAGTCAGCCCGCGACATGTCAACGCGCGGCCTGGTCCAGCAGCCACTGGCTCAGCAGGCCGACCGGACGGCCGGTGGCCATGCCGCGCTTGCCTTCGTCGCTGGCCACGCCGGCGATGTCCAGGTGCGCCCAGCGCTGGCCTTCGGTGAAGCGCGACAGGAAGCAGCCGGCGGTGATCGCACCGGCCCAGCGGCCGCCGATGTTGTAGACGTCGGCGAAGCTGGAATCCAGCATCGGCTGGTATTCGTCCCACAGCGGCAGGCGCCAGGCGCGGTCGAACACGTGTTCGCCGGCGGCCAGCAGTTCGTTGGCCAGGTCGTCGTGCTTGGACATCAGGCCAGCGGTCTGGTGGCCGAGGGCGACCATGCAGGCCCCGGTCAAGGTGGCCACGTCAACCAGCGCCTGCGGCTCGAAGCGCTGCGCGTAGGTGAGGGCGTCGCAGAGGATCAGGCGGCCTTCGGCGTCGGTGTTGCCGACTTCGATGGTCTTGCCCGACATCGAGGTGATCACGTCGGACGGACGGTAGGCATTGCCGTCGATGGCGTTTTCCACCGCCGGCACGACCACCACCAGGTTCAGCGGCAGCTGCGCGGTGACGGCGGCCACGAAGGTGCCGATCACGTTGGCCGCGCCACACATGTCGTACTTCATTTCCTCGATGCCGCCCTGGGTTTTCAGGTTGACGCCACCGGTATCGAAGGTGATGCCCTTGCCGACCAGCACGTAGGGCTTGGCGTCGCCGCCGTTGCTCCACTTCAGCACCACCAGGCGCGGACGGTTGGCCGAGCCGCGGGCCACGGCCAGCAGCGAGCCCATGCCCAGCGCTTCCATGCCGGCTTCGTCGAGGATCTCGGCTTCGGCCCCGGCGTGCTGCTGGGCGAACGCCACCGACGACTCGGCCAGGTAGGCCGGGGTGCACAGGTTCGGCGGCAGGTTGCCCAGCTCGCGGGCATACTGCACGCCGGCGGCAATGGCCTGGCCCTGGGCCAGGGCCTGGGCGTCGGTGCCGGCAATGGCCAGGGTCGCAAGACCCGGCGCTTCGGGCTTCTTCGTGCCCAGGGTGGCGGTGTAGCGGTAGGCCGCGTGATCGGCGGTGATCACCGCCTGGCGGATGTTCCAGGCCGCATCGCGACCCTTGATCGCGATTTCCGACAGGGTGAACAGCGCGTGGCCGTTGACGCCACTCTTCAGGGCGCGGCTGGCGTCGCCGACCGCCTTCAGGTACTGCGGCACGCCGAACTTGGCCGGCTCGCCCAGCCCGATGACCAGTACGCGCGGGGCTTTCACACCGGCGATGTCATGCAGCAGGGTGGTCGCGCCAGTCTTGCCACCGACGTCGCCGCGGTTGACCAGGGCGGTCAGGCGGCCGCCGCTGGCGGCATCCAGGGCTTGAGCGGCGGGGCTCAGGGTCTTGTCGGCGTAGACGCCGACGATGACACAGTCGACCTCGGCAGCAGCCGGGGCAGCGTGGTTCAGGGTGAATTCCAGGGCCATTGATCAGATTCCGTTGGCAAATCCGTACAATCGCGAGCTGTTTACGCCGGGTCGGTAGACTGGGCAGCACCGCGAACGAATCCGAGAGTTTAAACCACCGCCCCATGTCGAAGCTCGATCGCTACCTGTTGCGTGATTTCGTCCAGAGTTTCCTGGCCACCCTGATCGTCCTGCTGGTGGTCAGCGTGGGGGGCGTGCTGGTGGATATCCTGGGCAACATCGCCGACGGCCGCCTCCCGGCCCGGCTGCTGTTCTCCCAGCTGGGCCTGCAGTTCATCGTCTACATGCCGCTGATCCTGCCGCTGGCGCTGATGCTGGGCCTGCTGCTGGCTACCGCGCGGCTGTACCGGGACTCGGAAATGGCGGTGCTGACCGCCATCGGGGTCGGCCCGAAGCGGCTGCTGCGCCCGGTGCTGATGATCGTGCTGCCGGTGGTGGGGCTGATCGGCCTGTGCTCGCTGTGGCTGGGCCCCTGGGCCGACCGCACCGGCGAGCAGATGATCGAGGACGCCAACCGCAGCCTTCTGATGGCCGGCCTGGAAGCGGGCAAGTTCACCCCGCTGCCCAATGGCGGGGTGGTCTACCTGAGCTCGGTGTCCCCCAGTGGCACCCAGCTGGGCCGGGTGTTCCTGCAGCGCGAACGTGAGGGACAGTTCGAGGTGATGTCGGCCGAGCGCGGTCGCATGCATTTCGAGGGCGACCGCCAGCGCTATCTGGAGCTGGAGTCGGGCCACCAGATCCAGAGCCCGTCCGGCGGCGGGCTGGACTACAAGCTGATGACCTTCGCCGGCAATGACGTGGCCCTGCCTGACGGCGCGGTCACCCGCGACGAGAATGATCCCGAGCTGCTGCCCACCGGCCAGCTGTTCGGTGATCCCCGGCCGGAGGCCCAGGCCCAGCTGCATTCGCGCATCACCCCGCCGCTGATCGCGCTGGCGTTCGCGCTGATGACCCTGCCGCTGGCGCGCAGTTCGCCGCGCCAGCAGCGCTATGGCCGCATGATGCTGGCGTTCCTGGCCTATCTGGTCGGCATGAACCTGATGTTCATCGGGACCGGCTGGATCGCCGACGGCAAACTGCCCGGCAGCGTGGGCCTGTGGTGGTTGAGCCTGCCCCTGCTGGGGCTGGCATTGTGGATGTATTTCCGCGACGGCAAGCTGTCGCGCCCGCGGAGGACCGCATGAAATTCCGCCCGATGCGGTTTGATCTGTACCTGGGCCGTGCGGTGTTCGGCACGGTGTTGCTTACCTGGGCCGTGCTGGTCGGCCTGGACGTGGTGATGGCGTTCTCCGGCGAGTTCAAGGACGTCGGCAAGGGCAACTACACGCTGGGCCATGCGGCCGCGTGGGTGCTGTACACCGTGCCCCGTCGCGCCTACACCTTCTTCCCGACTGCCGCGGTGATCGGCTCGCTGATGGGGCTGGGGCAGATGGCCGCGACCTCCGAGCTGACCGCGCTGCGTGCGCTGGGGCTGTCGCGCAAGCGCCTGAGTGTGTCGGTGGCGATCGCCTTGTCGCTGCTGACCGCGGTGATGGTGCTCAGCGGCGAAACCCTGGGCCCGTGGGGCCAGAGCCGGGCCGACGCGATCCGGGCCAGCGCCAAGTACGGCAGCAACGCAACCGAATCCAAGTATTTCGGGGTGTGGGCGCGCGAAGGCGACACCTTCCTCAACGCCATGGGCGGTGACGAGCAGCTGCTGCCCGGGGGCGGCACCCGGCTGGTACTGCGCGACGTGCGCATGTACCAGATCGGCGAGGACGGCCGCATTGCCTCGTTCACCCGCGCCGGCACCGCCGAACACGACGCCAGCGGCTGGAAGCTGACCGACATCACCCGCGATACCTTCGGTGAGCGTTCGGTGTCCCGCGAAACCAAGCCTGTCGAGCCGTGGAACTCGCAACTGGATGCGTCCGCCCTGGCCAGTGGCCTGTCCAAGCCGCGCAACCTGACCGCCGCCGACCTGCGTACCAGCATCGAGTACCGCAAGCGCAACGGCCTGGATGCACGCGACTATGAAGACATCTACTGGAGCCGCTGGTTCTACCCGTTGAACGTGCTGGCGCTGTGCCTGGCGGCGGTGCCGTTCGCGTTTGGTTCGCTGCGCAGTGGCGGCATGGGCAAGCGGCTGTTCCTGGGCATTCTGTTCGCGCTGGGCTTCTGGCTGCTGCAGCTGTTCTTCGGCCGCATGGCCGGGGCGCTCAAGTTCGACTACCGCATTGCCTATGCCTTGCCGCCGATCGTGATGCTGGTGACCTCCGGGCTGCTGTTCCGGCGTAAATCCGGCTGATCGGGCGTTGACGGCGGACGCGCATGGCGCGTCCCTACCGATTCGGGCGTTTCGGCAACCGGAGGATGCGCGTGCCACTGGCCCGGTCATGCCAGCTCAAGCGTTGCCGGTCCACCAGTGCCCACCACAGGCCCAGCCCGCCCAGCAGCACCGACAGCGTGCCCACGGCGTAGCGCACCCACAGCTGCCCACGGCGGGGCGTGCGGCCCTCCGCGCCCACCACCTGCAGACGCCACGGACGCATGCCCAGGGTCTGGCCGCCACGCTGCCAGCTGAGCGTGGCGTACAGCCCGGTCACCGCCCAGCAGCAGGCCCACAGCAGCCATTGCAGCGCACTGAACGGTGCGATGTTCTCGCGCGTGGCGTGGCCGGTCGCGTAGCCGGCGGTGAACAGCGCCCCGACCAGCATCCACAGCGCCAAGGCGGGAAAGAAGTCATACAGCAGGGCCAGCAGTCGCCACAGCAGCAACGAAGCGGGGCGTTTCGGGGCAACGGCAGCGGGCGAAGTGGCCATGCGCCGAGCATACCTGCGCGCGCCCTCGTATGCTGTGGCCATGTCAGAGACTTCCACCCCGGCGTTGCGCCGCCAACTGGTGCAGCAGCTGCCGCCGCTGCGCGATGACGACAACGCGCTGATACAGCGTTTCCTGGACGCGGTGTGGGCCGAACAGGGCTTGGCGCGGGCCAGCCTGGACAGCTACCGGCGCGACCTCGAGGGCCTGGCG